>JBBRID010000038.1:0-14865 GCA_038221635.1 Burkholderiales bacterium | reverse complement strand
CTGATCGCGCCGAAGGATGAACTGGCCGCCAAGGAAAAGCTCGAACTTGAAGCGAAGGCGCAGATCGCCGAACTCGAGCCGGTTCGCACGCAGGCTTTCCAACTCAATTACACGAAGGCGGAAGAAGTCGCGCGGGGGCTGACGGGGCAGAACTCGGCGCAGGGAGGTGGCGGAGGTGGCAGCGGGACGGCGACCAAGATCTTGTCGAACCGCGGCAGTGTTCTCTTCGAGACTCGGACCAACCAGTTGTTTGTCAGCGATACACCGGCCAAGCTGGAAGAGATCCAGTCTTTGATCGCGAAGATCGATATTCCCGTGCGTCAGGTTCTGATCGAGGCACGCATCGTCATTGCCGACGACAAGTTCGGCCGGTCGTTGGGTGTCAAGCTCGGCGTCAACGATTCGCGCGGCGTCGGCGGAGGCAACCGCATCTCGATCGGCGGAAACTTGAACGCCGTGGCCGCGCAGACCGGCCAGATCAGCAGCACCGATTTCGCCAACAGCCAATTCGTCAATTTGCCGGCCGCAGGCCAGAACAACTACGACGCTGCAACCTTCGCGCTGTCGCTGTTCGGCGCCTCGGCAAATCGATTCCTGAATCTGGAGTTGTCCGCACTCGAGGCTGACGGCAAGGGCAAGGTGGTATCCAGCCCACGGGTCATCACCACCGATCAGGTCAAGGCGCTGATCGAGCAAGGCGAAGAACTGCCGTACCAGACTGCGACCTCGAGCGGTGCTACGGCGATCCAGTTCCGGCAGGCCAACCTCAAGCTCGAAGTGACGCCGCAGATCACCCCTGAAGGCAACGTCATCCTCGATGTCGATGTCAACAAGGACAGCGTCGGTCGTGTCACCGCGGCAGGCCTGGCGATCGACAAGAAACATGTGCAGACCCAGGTGCTGGTCGAAAACGGCGGGACAGTGGTGATCGGAGGCATATTCGAACAGACCGATCGCGAGGACGTGACCAAGGTACCGGTGCTCGGCGATGTGCCATATCTCGGCAACCTGTTCAAGACCCGAACCAAGACCTCGAACAAGACTGAACTGTTGATCTTCATCACTCCGAAAGTGATTGGCGATCGATCGGCGACCCGCTGATTTCGGACGATAAAGCACGGATTCTCATGAGTGGCGTGATGACAGCATCAATCAAACGTTGGATTGCCTTGTTGGCGATTGGTTTTCTCGCGGGTTGCGGCGGCGGCGGAGGTGCGAGCTCTGCCCCGTTTGGCGGCGGCAGCGGCAGCGGCGGCAGCACTGGAGGCAGCGGCGGCTCCGGCGGTACCGGCGCTGGAACGATCACGGGCACCCCGACGGTCGTGTTGTCGATTTCCACCACGACGGTCCGAAGCACGACGCCCGCCACGGTGACTGCCAAAGTCACCACGGCCGCTGGAGCGCCGGCTGCCGGGCAGGTGGTCTTGTTCAGTACCAGTGGCGGTTTGGGAGTGTTTACCCCTGCGTCCGGCCTTACCGATGCCACGGGCACCGTCAGTGTGAGCATTGCACCGCTCAGCAACACCTCCAACGGCGCAGACCTGATTCTGGCCAAGACAACGGTGGGAGTCGTTGACGTCAGTGGAACGATTGGCTTTCAGGTTGTGCCTACGGCAGGCGGGGGGACCGGGTCGCCCTCGATTGCATTGAGCTTGTCCACGACGTCAGTCACCACTGCAACGCCCGCTGTTTTGACCGCAATTGTCAAGGACGCGGTTGGGGCCCCGGTATCTGGGCAAGTGGTGAAATTCAGCACCGTCGATGGGTTGGGAGCATTCAACGTCACGTCCGCACTGACAGATGCGAATGGGGGCGTCATCGCGCGTCTGTCGCCCGCTACCACGCAGACGAACGGCGCCGATCTGGCTGTCGCGCAAGTCACTGTCAATGGCACGTTGGTAACTGGTGCTGCTGGGTTTTCGGTGACTTCGACCAGTGCGCCGGTGGTGGGTGTTCCGTCTATTCAGCTGACCTTGTCGAACAGCATCGTCACGGGCGCGTCACCTGCCACTATCAATGCGACCGTCAAGGATGCGACTGGAGCCGGTGTCGCTGGCCAGGTGGTGAAGTTTTCGACGGTTGATGGCCTCGGAACGTTCAGCGTTCCTTCGGCACTCACCGATGCCAACGGGGTTGCAAGTGTCAGCCTGACTGCCCCGACTGCTGGGGGAAGCGGAGCGGACCAGGTCATCGCAACGACGACGGTCAACGGCACCAGCCTTCAAGCCTCTCAGGGATTCCAGCTGACCGCGCCGAATGTAGCGATCCAGGCATTTGTTGCCGATGTGGGAGCTGGCAAGCTCAGTGCCTATGGGCAATCCAACCTGACCGTCACAGTCAGCGGAGCTTCTTCCGGGACCCCGGTTCAAATTTCACTCGCTTCAGCCTGCGTCGCCAAAGGCCGTGCCAGTCTCACGCCTGCTTCGGCGACGACCACGACGGGTACTGCGACGTTCACCTACCGCGATCTGGGTTGTGGCGCCACCGATGTCAGCGACACGGTTCAGGCCAGTGTCACGGGGAGTTCAGCGGTCCGATCGTTATCGATTGTGTTGACTTCACCCGCGGTAGCGAGCATCAATTTCATTTCGGCCACCCCGGGGACAATTTTTCTGAAGGGCTCCGGGCTGACGGAGACAGCGACGGTCGTATTCCGTGTGCTGGATACCGCCGGCAATGGCCTTCCCAACCAGAACGTCCAGGTTGAGCCGACCACCTTGACCGGAGGATTGACCCTCGACGGGGGAACGCAGGCCGTTATCAAACCGAGCGACAGTCTGGGCAACGTGACGGTACTGATCAATTCCGGGACCGTGCCGACGCCAGTACGCGTCAAGGCGACGCTTGTCAATTCAGCGATCTCCACGGTCTCGAGCGGCTTGTCGATCGCCGTTGGACTGCCGTCTCAGCTCAATTTCTCGTTGTCCCAACAGACGATCAACATCGAGGGTTTCAACATCGATGGGACACCGAACACGTATTCGATCATTGCATCGGATCGGCTTGCCAACCCGGTGCCCGCGGGTACAGCGATCAATTTTGTCGCAGAAGGTGGCCAGGTCGAATCCAACAAGTTGACCCAGTTGACCAACGGCTTGGCGCGCGCCAGCGCGAACTTCGTTTCGGCAGCGCCACGGCCCGCCGATGGCCGGGTCACCGTGGTCGCCTATGCACTAGGCGAAGAGTCGTTTCTCGATACCAACGGAAACAACACGTACGACGCCGGCGAGCAGTATCAGGATCTCGGCAACATCTACCTGAATCGCTTGTTCGATGGGATCTACGATCCGGCGAACGATCAATTCATCGCACTGTCGCTGCCCGGTAGTTCTGCCGGCGCCCAGGCGTGCTCGACTGCGACGTCGCCGCTGTTGGCAGGTTCGGTTGCGATTCCGTCCCAGCCATCCACCTGTGATGCGAGCTGGGGTCGAGCGTACGTACGGCGCGCAATCGAAACGGTCTTGTCTACCTCCTCGGCCCGGCCGCTGTGGAACTCGCTGCCACCCAACTTGTACCGACGATCCGCGGGAACGGCGTGCGCGTCGCTGAGTCTCGGCACCGGATACAACCCTGCCGGTAACCCCACGGTCGGAACGTTTTATGCAATCGGTGGCGGAGATTTCTACAACGCGCCGAAGACGGGCGTGCTCTCTTTCTTGGCCGCCGACGCCAACCCGGTCAGATTGAACCCGGTTTCTGCCGGCACCGTGATTACGGTTGCATCGACCGCGGGACTCAGCGCTTCGGTGGCTGGAGGATCGCCTGTGCCGAGCACCGCCAACGCCAGCTTTGTCAGCCTCAATTTCGGCTTCGACGACGTCACCAGCAGCGGTTCGTTTACCGTGACGTTCACGTCTCCAGGGGGCGTCGCCAGCAGTACCACCCAATTCATTTCGCGGGAAGCGCCGAGCGCCGGGTTGCCTGCTTGCCCCTGATTGCCCTGGTCGGCATGCCTGGCGGTGGCAAGTCCACCGTCGGTCGCCAACTCGGCCGTCGACTGAGCTATCCTTTCGTCGATAGCGACAATCTGATCGAGCGCCGGATCGGTACATCGATCCGGCAGTTTTTCGAGCAGGAGGGCGAGGCTGCCTTTCGAGACATCGAAGAGCAGGTGATCGGTGAGCAAACCGCCCTCTGCGAAGGCGTTTTGGCCACCGGAGGCGGGGCCGTTCTGCGCGAATCGAACCGCAAGCTGCTGCACTCGGAAGGCATCGTTCTCTACCTGCGCTCGTCGCCCGAAGAGCTGTTTCGACGACTTCGTCATGACACGCACCGTCCATTGCTGCAAGTGAAGAACCCGCTCGGACGCTTGCGCGAGCTTTATGCACAGCGTGATCCGCTGTATCGCGATACCGCCCATTTCGTGATCGAAACCGGTCGGCCGTCGGTCCATACGCTCGTCAACATGATCCTGATGCAACTGGAACTGGCCGGCTTGATCACGGCCGACGCGGCCCCTTCGTCGATCGGAATGGTTGCCGCCGATCCGCCGCGTAACCCGAATCCAACAGGACGGCGCTGAATGCGGGCCACGCACGTCGCCTGTGCCAGGACGACCCGGACAGGTCACTAAAATCGGGCAGCATGGACAGCTCCATTTCAAACAACGTTCCGATCGAGCTCGGCGAGCGCCGCTATGAGATCCTGATCGGTTCGGGTCTGATCGGCGAAGCCGCGACCTTCGAAGGCTTGCCAAAGGGAAGTTCAGCGCTGATCGTCAGCAACCAGATCGTAGCTCCGCTGTACGCTGACAAACTGGCCGCTGCACTCTCGCACGCCCGGATCGGTCAGCTCGTGCTGCCCGACGGCGAGGTGCACAAGGATTGGAAGACGCTGAGCCTGGTGTTCGACCGATTGCTCGACGACGCCTTTGACCGCAAGACCGTCCTGTATGCGTTGGGCGGCGGCGTGGTCGGCGACATGACGGGATTTGCCGCAGCATGCTACATGCGGGGCGTGCCGTATGTGCAAATCCCCACGACGCTGCTGGCCCAGGTCGATTCGTCGGTCGGCGGCAAGACGGCAATCAACCATCCGGCCGGCAAGAACATGATCGGCGCGTTTTATCAACCCCTGCGTGTCGTTGCTGACCTCGATACGCTGGAGACGCTGCCGCCGCGCGAAATTGCCGCCGGGCTGGCCGAAGTGATCAAGTACGGTCCGATCGCCGACGATGGCTTCCTGGGTTGGTTGGAAGCCAACCTCGATGCATTGTTGCGCCTCGACAAGGCCGCGCTTGCGCATGCCGTTCGCCGTTCGTGCGAGATCAAGGCCTGGGTCGTCGGGCAGGATGAGCGCGAGGCTGGCTTGCGTGCCATCCTCAACTTCGGTCACACCTTCGGCCATGCGATCGAGTCAGCGCTGGGCTACGGGGAATGGCTGCATGGTGAAGCGGTTGGCTGCGGCATGGTGATGGCTGCCGATCTGTCGCACCGTATGGGATTCATCGACGAGTCGTATCTGCAACGGATCACCCGACTGGTGCACCGAGCCGGTCTGCCGATATCGGCGCCGGCGCTTGGTGCGTCGACCTATATCGAGCTGATGCGCGTCGACAAGAAAGCGGACGCCGGCAAGCTCCAGTTCGTATTGATCGAGTCCCCAGGCCGTGCAGGTGTCCATGGCGTCGACGAGCGTTTGCTCGCCGAGGTCATCGAAGCACATTGCGCTTGAGCCGTTTGCGATGACACCGCCCGGCCCCCTGTCTGCATGGGCCAGCGATCCGGCGAACAGCAGGGGTCGGCGCCGGCCCGAGGCCGACGACGGGCTGCGCAATGCATTTCAGCGCGACCGCGATCGAATTGTTCACAGCACGGGCTTCCGACGCCTGGTCTACAAGACCCAGGTGTTCCTGAATCACGAAGGTGATCTGTTTCGCACGCGACTGACCCATTCATTGGAGGTGGCACAGGTCGGCAGGTCGATCGCGCGCGGCCTCGGCCTGCATGAAGACCTGGTCGAAGCGATCTCGTTGGCACACGACCTGGGACATACGCCGTTCGGCCACGCCGGACAGGATGCGCTGAACCAGGCCTTGAAGGAACTGGATCCGAAAGGTCAGGGCTTTGAGCACAATCTGCAGAGCCTGCGCGTCGTCGATCACCTCGAAGATCAATACCCGGCCTTCGACGGACTCAATCTGAGCTTCGAAACCCGTGAGGGCATCCTCAAGCACTGCTCGCGCGCCAATGCCTTGCGCCTCGAGCAGATCGAACCCCATGGAGTGGGGCGACGATTCATCGACGGAAGTAGGCCGAGTCTGGAAGCCCAGTTGTGCAACCTGGCCGACCAGATCGCGTACAACTCGCACGATATCGACGACGGGCTGCGTTCGGGCTTGCTCGAGATGGCAGACTTGTGCGAGTTGCGGCTTTTTGGCCGCTTCCACCGCGAGGCACTGGCCGACTTTCCGGATTTGGCTGGCCGTCGCCTGGTTTTCGAGGTCACGCGGCGGATGTTGTCGACGCAGATCCACGATGTGATCGCAACGACTCGCCACTCACTGTCCGCCCATGAGCCCGCGTCGCCCGAGCGGGTCAGGTTACTTCCGGTCCTGGTCAGCTTCGGACCGGCGCTGGCCGCAGAGGTTGCCGAGGTCAAGCAGTTCCTGAGCCACAAGCTTTATCGCAATCCACGCGTGTTGCAAACCACCAATCAGGCCCGCAAGGTTGTTGCCACGCTGTTTGCTGCCTATGTGGATGATCCGTCGTGCCTGCCGGCGGGTGGGCTGGTCGACCGGCCTTCGGGGCGGGCGATTGCCGACTATCTGGCAGGAATGACCGACCGCCTCGCCCTTCGCGAGTACCAGCGGCTCACCGGGCGCGCAGCTTTCGACTGAAACGGTGCCGTTCATCCTGCGTCGGTGACCGTTGGGCGATCCGTGCTTTAGTTGGCAGCGTATTGGGCCGAAACTATCGATGTCGACACGGGCGGTAGCGGCTGAGCGCTGTTTACCTGGCTCCAGCAGTTTGCAAACCGAGGCGTGCATCGCATGAAAGTCAAACTCCATCGTGGATTTACCTTGATCGAGGTCATGATCGTCGTGGCCATCGTGGCGATTCTCGCGACGGTGGCGTTTCCGGCGTATACCGACTATCTGCGGCGCGGGCAGATACCTGAGGCATTCACCACACTGTCCGGCTATCAGGTGAAGCTCGAACAGTATTACCAGGACAACCGCAAATACGGCGCGGCTACCTGCGGCAGCATTCCCCCGGCAGGAAAATATTTCACGTTCAGCTGCACGCTGACAAACGGTGGGCAGAACTTCGAGCTCAAGGCCACCGGCAATGTCGGCCGGGCAAAAGGCTACGACTACACAGTCAACGATGCCGGGCAGAAATTCACCAAGAAGTTTGCCGACGTCGATGTCAACAAAACCTGCTGGGCTGTCAAGTCCGGCGATTGCTGAGCATGACGAATGCCGTCGCCTTTCTTCGTCGTCGCCAACGTGGCATGTCGATGATCGAGTTGTTGACGGTCATGACCATTCTCGGCGTCGTGATCGTCGCGGTCGCGCCGGGCATCGGCGCACAACTGCGCAACGCCCAGATTCGCAATGCCGCCGACGCGATGATGGCGGGCATCCAGCGCGCCAGGGCGGAGGCGATTCGTCGCAACGAGCGGGTTCGTTTCTCACTGGTCGACAACCTCAGCGACAGCTGCGCCTTGTCGTCGACCGCTGGATCGTGGGTCGTCAGTCTGGACGATCCTGCCGGCAATTGCGCCTCAGCACCCGGCGATGCTTCCGCCCCGCGCATCATTGCCGTGCACACGGCCGCCGACGGCAACACGGCGGCTGAGGTTTCTGCCACCCGCGCGGACGCGACCACGGCCTCCACGGGCATCGTCTTCAATGCGTTCGGGCGGCCCGTCGACAGCGACCAACTGGCGCAGATGATCTTCAGCAGTTCTGTCAGTCCGGCCGAGAACCGCAAGTACAAAGTAGAAGTCAGCCCTTCTGGCGGAGTTCGCATGTGTGACACCCAGGTCAGCCTTACGTCGGACGATCCGCGCCGATGCACATCATGAACAATCGTCGACTTTCACCTTCTGCCCTGATCACTCGTCGTTCCTGTAAGGGATTTCTCCTGCTCGAGGTGTTGGTCGCCTTGCTGATTTTCGCATTTGGCGTCCTGGGCATCGTCGGGCTGCAGGCCGCGATGACCAAGGCTCAGACCTCGAGCAAATTCCGCGGCGAAGCCGCCTACCTGGCGCAGGAATTGATTGGCAACATGTGGGCGGACACGCCTAACCTCGTCCAATACACGAAGCCGGGCGGCACCGGCGCGTGCACGGCTTACGCGAAGTGCCAGGCGATCGTGCAGAAGATCAGTTCGCAGCTTCCCCAGGGCACGCTCGTTATCGAACAGCCGTCGCCGGGCCTGTTCACTATCACCATCAGCTGGACCCCGCCCAGCGAGAACACCCACCTCTACGTCACGTCGACGGCGATCCGGACCTGATGATGACCGTCCATCTCCCATCGCCTTCGTGCCCTGTCGAGTCGGGGCGGCACCGCCTGTCAGGTCATGGTCCGAGCCGGGTCTGCGTGCGCGGCGTCACCTTGATTGAACTGATGGTCGGCCTGGTGATCGGCCTGATCGCCGTGCTGGTCATTTCACAGGTCTTGCTTGCCGCTGAGGGCCAGAAACGTACGACGACATCGGGATCCGATGCCCAGGTGACGGGTACGCTGGCCTTGTACACCTTGCAGCGAGACCTGCAGATGTCTGGTTATGGCCTGGCTGCCAGCCAACTCGGCCTGGGATGCAACATCCGATCGCACCTCTTCAATGCCTTGAACGGGGGAGCGGGGCGGTTGATGGCACCGGTGCGGATCACACCGTCTGCGACCACCGGCGGGCCCGATACCCTGCGCATTCTGGGTAGCGCGACGGACAAGTTTTCGGTTCCGACGCTGATCACCAGCGATCACCCGAAGACCGGTGCCATCGGCGTGACTGAATTCGTCGTCAACAACACCGTTGGCATTCAGGCGGGTGATCTGATGATCGCCGTGCCGCCGGCCCCAGATGCCAGCAACATGTGCACGGCTTTTCTGGCCAGTGGTGTCGGCACTGCACCACCACGCGTGTTCCACGATTCAGGCGCCGGTGTTGATCCCCTGGGCTGGAATGGCAGCGGAGCGGGCGCTTCTCAGACGCTGGTCAGCAACTTCTTCCCAGCGGCTGGGTATCCGGCCAGCAGCTATCTGATCAATCTGGGTGCCGGCCTGATCGATCGCTCGTATTCGGTCGTTGCAGGCACATTGCGCGTTGCCGAGTTCAACAACAACGCCAGCCCTCTGACCGTCACGGATCTGTTTCCGCAGGTTGTCAACATGCGGGCCCTGTACGGCAAGGACACCTCGTCGACTCCGGATGGATCGGTCGATCTCTACGACAACACCTTGCCAACCACCTCAGCGGATTGGGCGCGCGTGGTCACGATTCGCATTGTGCTGGTCGTGCGCAGCAGTCAATACGAGAAGGATGAGGTGACACCGTCCGCGCCCATCTGGGACCTGGGTGATGCGACGGCGATCGGCGCCGTCGCGGGCCTCCAGACCTGCGCATCCGGAACGGGCAAGTGTCTCGATTTGAACGTGGACGGCGATATCAACGCCAATGACTGGAAGCATTATCGGTACAAGATCTACGAGACGGTCATTCCCGTGCGCAATCTTGTCTGGCGCTCATAGGCGGCCTTATGACGATTCCCATGACCTCCCCAAACCGGCAGCAGCAAGGCGTCTCGCTGATTTTCGCCCTTGTGACACTGGCGGCGTTATCGCTGGCAGCGGTTGCATTGGTCAGGTCAGTCAATACATCGAGCCTGATCGTCGGCAATCTGGGCTTCAAGCAAGACACGATCGCCTATGCCTCGCAGGCCTCAGAGAAAGCAATCGACTATCTGCAGTTCAATCTCAAAAATGGTGTCCTGGATTCGGACGATCCGGATATGGGCTATTTCGCGACTGCGAAAACCGCTCTCGACCCGGCTAATCGTCGACCCACCGACCCCGCCAGGATCCTGGTCGATTGGAACAGGGATGGCTGTGCGACGGGGTATGACGGCGGCACTATCCCCACGTGTCTGAGTCAACCCGTCATCTCTGTTTCCAACGCGGCAGGCGACAACAAGACGCGCTACATCATCACGCGCTTGTGTAGCGCCCCGGGGCTGGCATCTGACCCCGCCAATTCGTGTGCCCGACCGGTGGCTGCGACGCTGAACGAGGGCGGGGAAAAAGGTGAACTCAACTACCTGAAGCAACGCCCCGCGAGTCTGGTTGGAGGTGGACCTTATTACCGGATCGTTGTGCGCAGCATTGGGGCGCGAAATACCGTCAGTTATACCGAAACGCTTGTTCATTTTTGAGGTCGTGCGTACGGACCGGTTTTCGGCCGTGGCATATCGAGGGGTTTTCCATGTGGTATTCAAATAGTATTTCGCGCCTCCAGATGGCGTTGGTTCTGGTCAGTGCCAGCGTGTTTCCGGCGTTTGTACCAGTGGCTCATGCTGCCCTGACCGATATCGCTGCCGAGCCGGTCATCACGAAACCGACGATCAGTGCCAAACCCAATTTGATGTTCGTCCTCGACGAATCAGGCTCAATGGCGCGCGACTATATGCCGGACGAAATGTCGGGGACTTCGACTTACGGCTTCCTTTCGGCCCAGTGCAATGGCGTCGCTTACGATCCGACACTGGTATATCTCCCCGCAAAGGACTCTTTGGGTAACGATTACCCGAATTCCAGTTTCACCAGCGCAAAAAACAACGGCTATTCAGGAACGTCGACCACCAATCTGAACAACCGGAGTTATTACGTTTACACCGGTTCGCAGAAAAAAATGGGATGGACCTATGATTCCTCGGGCAACGAGGATATCAACACGACCTTTTACAAGGAATGCAACAGCGTGGTTGGAAACACGCCAGGAAACTTGAAGTTTACCCAAGTAACCGTCACCACCGCGGCGCCCGAGGCTCAGAATTATGCCAACTGGTATACTTATTATCGAACCCGGAGTCTGCTGATGCGCACCGCCGTCGGGCGCGCGGTTCAGAAGTTGGGTGAAGGCTACCGAGTTGGTTTTAGTCGAATCAACAGCACCGCCATCACCGACGGCGTCGATTTTCGGGATACCAAGGTGTTCAATGCGGCGCAAAAGCTCAATTTCTATAACAGCCTTTACAGCGCAGAGCCGGGCGGTGGAACACCTTTGCGTGGCGCCCTGTCGAAAATCGGTCGATATTTTGCTAACAAGGCAAGTGGACAGACCTACGATCCTGTCGAATACTCATGCCAGCGCAACTACGCGTTGCTGTCTACCGACGGATACTGGAATTCAGGGGGTTTTCCGGGTATCAGCGAAGGTGCGTCGTACGGTCCCTACGGGGTCACCGGGAGTGCGATCGGCAACCAGGATGCGACAGAAGTCAGGCCGATGTACGACGGTGGCAACAGCGTCAAGACCGCCGAGACACCGACCACGACGATCACGAGGCGTCAGGTCATCACGACCAACTCCACTACGACCACGTCGCGACGCAATTTCGTCGAAATCAACAGCAGCGGTTGCTCCAGCAATCGGTACAACCAGTGGGTGACCCCGGAAACCCGGGTCCAGACCACGAGCACGAAGACCACCTCGATCGTCAAGGAAACAACCACGACTACGAGGACCGTCGTGATCACCAACGGGACGGTCACCTCAGACACCACGTCGTCGCCGTCTACAACGACGGTAACCGAGAGTCCCGGCACACCCGTTGCGCAAACTCCGACCGACACCAACTGGCAGGCCGGAACCAGGCAGAAGACGGCAAGCTGCCTCAAGTCGAATCAAGTCGACTCTCCTGGGTATGGCGCCACCACCACGAGCACTTCGAACGCTTCACCCTCCCAGGCGAGTACTGTACTGAGTGTCGAGGGTCCCACTCAAGGTCAGGAAACGACGACCACTTCCACCAGTGGCGGGACCAGCGACACGCTGTCCGATCTTGCCCAATATTATTTCGTCACCGACTTGCGTTCACCCGCGCTCGGCAATTGCACGTCCTCTACATCCGGACAGTCGCGCGATGTTTGTGAAAACGCGGTTCCCATCGCAGGCCGAGACAACCTTCGGTCGCAGCACATGACCACCTTCACGCTGGGGCTCGGAACCAGTGGCACGCTGGCATTCGACAAGGACTATCTCAAACAGACCGCCGGCGACTATGTTGCGCTGACGAACGGCACTAAAAACTGGCCGCCTACAACCACATCATTGAGCGGCAATTCGGGTGATGCCCGCAACATCGACGATCTCTGGCACGCCGCTGTGAACGGTCGTGGACAATATTATTCGGCAATGGATGCAAATGGCCTCAGTGATGCCATTGCCGGCGTCATCAATTCCATCCAGGAGGCAGAAGGCGCCGGTGCCGCATCTTCGTTCAATACGCTTGCATTCGTTTCCGGAAACTCGAATCAGATATTCCAAGCTGGGTATACAACCAATGCCTGGACTGGAGAGATCACCTCCTACCCGGTTGATGGAAATACCGGGGACGTCGGCACAACCGCCAACTGGTCGGCCCAAGCCTTGCTCGATCAACAGCTCTGGACCAACCGGAAGATCTATTATCGGCAGCCGTCTGGTGCGTCGACACTGCGGCAGTTCAAGTTCACTAATTTGAATGGCGACGGTTATGGATCATGGTTCGCGAACTTCTGCCTCCAGACGCCGCAACCGGGGCAGTGCAATGCCTACACGGCAGCCAATCGAACCGCTGCCAACGATGGCAACAATCTGGTCGACTACCTGATCGGCGACCGCAGTAAAAATCAAAACACCGCAACTCCGCTTTATCGGACGAGAAACCACATCCTGGGCGACATCATCAATGGTGCGCCGATTTATGTCGGGAAACCGCCCTTCAACTACACCGATGCCGGCTACGCCAGTTTCGTGGCAGCCAATTCGAGCCGTGCGCCTATGATTTACGCTGGTGCGAACGATGGCATGTTGCATGCCTTTTCGGCGACCACCGGCGTAGAGATGTGGGCTTATGTGCCGACTGCGGTGATGTCGAAGATGTTCCGACTGGCCGATACGGATTATCCGACGAGCCATGAATCATTCGTCGACGCCGAGCCTGTGATTGGTGATATCTATTACGGCGGTTCCTGGAAAACGGTTCTGATTGGTGGTCTCGGATTGGGGGGCAAGGCCTACTATGCCCTGGACGTCACCGACCCGGCCAATCCGAAGTCGCTTTGGGAATTTTCCGACACCAACCTCGGGCTGACCTTTGGCAACCCGATCATCACCAAAAGGGCTGACGGCACCTGGATTGTCGCGTTCAGCTCTGGATACAACAATGCCGACGGCAAGGGTCACTTGTATATCCTCAATGCGGGTACAGGCACAAAACTGCTCGATATTGTGACGCCGGCCGGCTCGCCGGGCACGCCGAGCGGGCTTGGAAAAATCAATGCCTGGATCGATTTGTCGACCAACAACACGGCCTTGCGGTTTTACGGCGGTGACTTGCTCGGGAACCTCTGGCGCTTCGATTTCGACAACAAGGTGCTGCCGTATCAGTCAGCCTTTTTGCTGGCGCAACTGCAGACACCTTCTGGTTTGCCGCAGCCGGTCACGATCAAACCGGAAACCATGCTGATATCGAAGACACATCCTGTTGTAGTCATCGGCACAGGTCGCTACCTTGGCGATTCCGATATCAGCAACGTGGAGCAGCAGTCGATCTACATCATCAAGGATTCGTTGAACGCAACGGGCCTGGGTGTATTGCGCTCCAATCCGAAGCTGGTCAAACGTACCGTCACTGTCTCCGGCTCCAGCGCGATTGGATCGACCGAGACGATTTCATGGGATACCAACGACGGCTGGTGGTTCGATCTGCCCAACACCGCCGAGCGGATCGTCAACAGCATGTCGCTGCTGTCGGGGACCTTGTTCGTACCTTCTGCGGTGCCGAGTGGCGATGCCTGTGTCTCGGGCGGATCGTCATGGCTGTATCAGATCGACATCGTGTCGGGTTTGTCAGTCAATCCGATCGGCACGCTCTTCAGCAATTCGGCGCTGATCGTCGGCTTGACGAGTACCACCACGGCTGATGGCAGCGGCTTGATGTATGTTCGAGACAGCAAGCGCGGTTTGACGCGACGTCCCACCGGCAAGGCCACGCCGGTTGGTGTGGGTGATCCGCGGCGCACGTCGTGGCGCGAGTTGATCAACTGACAACCGAGATGGGGGTGCTGCGGCATCCCGGCTCGATGCCGAAAGCACGCTGGGGCCTGTGTGTCGCCATCGGCTTGTCGCTTGCGGTTCATGCAGCATTGATGGTCGGGCAAGATTCAACACGTGGGGCGAACACAGGTTCATCTGAGCGCCTCGCCGAAGCTGTGGCACCTCGCCTGGGTATTCGCCTGATTCCGGCGGCGCAACCTCAACCTCAGCGGCTGCCAGGGGCGGCGTTGGCCGATCGGCCCGCTTCAGAGCAGGTGGCTGTTTCATCTGTCCGCCCCGTCGCCGAAGCTCAGTTGCCGGGCGCCCGACCGATCGAGCACACGATCGAAACCCCCTTTGAGCGCCTGGAACCGGCCTCCGACGACCGACCCTTGGAGGCGCGGGATGTCTATTTGCCGCGAGCGGCGCTGACTCGGCCACCTGTTCCGTTGACCGAGGTCACGCTTGCGTGGCCGGATACGCCGATGCCAATTGGTCGATTGACCGGAGTCGCATGGCTGTATGTCAACGAGAACGGCGGGGTCGACCGCTTTCAGACTGAAGACGACAGCCTGCCGCCGCAACTGGAAGAAGTCGCAAGGGCGGCTTTTCTTTC
>JBBRID010000037.1:0-15271 GCA_038221635.1 Burkholderiales bacterium | reverse complement strand
GCCAAGACCGGGGGTCGGCTCACGACCATCGAAATCGACCCGACGCGCCACGCAGAAGCCCTGCGCAACTTCAAACTGGCTGGGGTCGACGCCTACATCGATGCCCGCCTCGCCAACGCGCACGACCTGGTCAAGCAATTGCCGGGGCCCTGGGATCTCGTGTTCCAGGATGCCGACAAGGAGTGGTACCTCAACTACTGGAACGACCTCAAGGGCAAGATGGCCGTGAAGGGCTGCTATGCGGCCGACAACGTCTTGCGCCCCGCCGCGCGCGAGGTGTCGCAATTCGTGGAGGCCGCGCAGCGCGATCCGACATTCCGTACCCGCATCGATGATCTCGGCAGCGGCGAGGGGGTGTTGCTGGCCTGCCGTAACTGAAACGGTTGCTGCCTGCGCCGAGCGTCAAGCCCATGGCATCGAGTTGGACCGGGGCCTCGGACACGCGAACGTTCACGCGTGTGCTGATGCTCGCAAGCGCCATCGCGGCATTGTCCAGTTTCCTGCTGTTCGGTTTGCAACCTTTAGCTGTGGCTGAGATGAGCCATTGGCATGCTCCTGCCACAGTTGTGCACTTCTTTCAGTGGACTTACCTGGCAGGCGTCACGCTGACAGCCTTCTCGTCGAGTCTTAGTCCAAGACCCGATCTGCGTCTCGCGACGGCCGTCTTCGTACCCGTGGCCGCCTACACGATCCTTATGGTAATGCCCACGGGACCCCATCGCCTGGGTCATCTTGCGCCCATTGCGGTGTGGCTTGCCTGCTCTTCGACGGTCATGGTCCGCGCACTTGGGAGAACGCCAAACACTTGCCAACAGCGTCCCTACGCGATTCTTGCGTCCAGCAACGCTGGGGCAGTTCTGGGCGTGCTGGTCTGGCTGATTCCAGCACATGCGCCATCGACCACTTCGTGGATCATCGTGGGCACCATCTTGCTGATCATTGGGGCAAGCCTGATAGCGGTTGTGCGAAAGGTGGGCGTACCGCCGCTGCGGCACCGGGCAGGTGAGATGGGTGCAGTCCCCAAGAGCGGAGTGCGCGTCGTTCTGGTCTGGTTCTCACTTGCCATGTCAGCGAGCCTGGCCATGATGCTCGCGCACAGGCTGTTCGTTGCGATGAACGAGTCCAACCCCGCGATGACTGCCACGCACGCAACCGGGACCGCATTGCCGCTGTTGGTGTTTCTGCTGGCCTACGTTGTGGGATGGTGGAGTGCAGCCACGGCAGGGACCAACAGCGATTGGCGTTGGTTTGGGCACGTAGGCGTCTGCGCCCTCATTGCAACTTGGACGACCGCATATGACCCGTCGAAGGCCGCGGTGTCGGTAGCGCTCTACCTCTTCTGCACCGCTTGCGTGGAACTGCTGCGGCGCTTTGCGCCGCTGCCGGCTAACGCCACCATGTTCCAGATCGTTCAAGCAGCGGGCGGTGTTGGTGGCGGTTGGCTTGCCTCGTACATGCAGTAGTTCCGTAGTTCAGGCAGGGTCCGCAATCACGTTCGGATAGCGCAAAGGCAACAGTTGCGAATCGCCGCTTCGGGGCAGCGAGTTCTGCAGACCGTAGCTCTGGGGGTCGAAAGTGACCGTTCGCCGCCGGCGGGAGCAGTCGCTGGACAGGCCTCGCCGCTGTCTGGGCAACGGTCAACCAGTCGAGCGCCAAGGAACGTCAGCTTCAGAGGAGAGCGGACACTCACCCAAAAGGCGGCCAACGTCTGGGTATCGGTTGCCGCAGTCATTCAAGGCGGAAATCGGAACGACCGCAACCAGTCTGCAGCCGACATCGATCCGCGTCGGACACTTGCAGCGGAAGCAGGCAGTGGATCCGATCCTCCGAACTCTCGTTCACCCCCGCTTCGCCAACATCGCCCGCGCCACCTTCGACCCAATCGGTCGATTCAGCTTCTCCGAGATCCACGCCGAGCAATCAACCAGCGCATCGAGGTCGATGCCGGAATCGGCGCCCAGCCCGTGCAGCAGGTACACGACATCTTCAGTCGCGACGTTGCCCGATGCCCCCTTGGCATACGGGCAACCACCAAGCCCGCTGATCGAGCTGTCGAACACCCGCAGCCCGAACTGCCATGCCGCATACACGTTGGCGGCGGCCATGCCGTAGGTGTCGTGAAAATGCCCGGCCAGCCGCTCGACCGGCACGTGGGCGGCGACGGCCACGAGCATCCGCGTCACCGATGCGGGCGTGCCAGCGCCGATGGTGTCGCCGAGCGACACCTCGTGGCAGCCGCGCTCGAACAGCGCACGCGCCGCGTCGGCCACCGCGGCCGGCGCGATCTCGCCCTCGTACGGGCAGCTGGTGACGCACGACACGTAGCCACGCACCTTGACACCGTGATCCTTCGCAGCGGCCAGGATCGGCTCGAAGCGCGCGATCGATTCGGCGATCGAGCAGTTGATGTTGCGTTGCGAAAACGATTCAGACGCCGAAGCGAAGACCGCCACCTCGGTCGCACCGGCCGCGAAAGCGGCCTCGTAGCCCTTCATGTTCGGCGTCAGCACCGGGTAGTTGACGCCGGGCCGGCGGTCGAGGCGCGCCATGATCTCGGCGTGATCGGCCATCTGCGGCACCCATTTCGGCGAGACGAAGGAGGCGGCCTCGATGTCGCGCAAACCGGCGGCAGCCAGCTTGGCGATCAGCTCGAGTTTGGTCTCTGTCGACACCAGCTGCTTCTCGTTTTGCAATCCATCGCGCGGGCCGACCTCGACGATGCGTGCCTTGGCACTCGGTGTGGTGTTGTTCATGAGGTATCGCCGTTCGTGTTTTTTACCCGGCCTGTCTGGCCAGCGCCCGTTCACGGATCGAATCGAAATCGGCCGGCACCGCATGCAGGTCGAGCCGCCGCCCAGCCTTGACGATCTGGCTCGGAATGTCATGGCCGATCAACGCCGGCAGCCGTTTCGACGCCGCGATCAATTGCTCCAGGTCGACGCCAGTGTCGAATCCCATCAGCTCGAGGGCGTGCACGATTTCTTCACTGCAGACATTGCCGGTGGCGCCCGGCGCATACGGACACCCACCGAGCCCGCCGAGCGAGGCGTCGATGCGGTCGGCGCCGGCAGCAATCGCTGCCAGCACATTGGCCAGGCCCATGCCGCGCGTATTGTGGAAGTGCAGTGTCAATTCGGTGGCGGGCCAGCGCTCGCGAAACGCGCGGGTCAGGCGGCTGACCTGGGTCGGGTAGGCCATGCCGGTGGTGTCGCACAGGGTGACGCCGCGCACGCCCAGATCGACGAAGCGTCCGGCCCATTCGAGCACCACCTCTTCGGCCACATCGCCTTCCATCGGGCAGCCGAACGAACACGACAACGAAAAGTTGACGGCCACCTTCGAAGCCTCCGCCAGATCGACCACCGTCCGCAAGGCCGCATGGGACTGTTCACGCAACATCCGCAGGTTGGCCAGGTTGTGGGTTTCGCTGGCCGACATCACGATGTTCAGCTCATCGGCGCGCGCATCGACGGCACGCTCGGCCCCGCGCAAATTCGGCACCAGGGCGGTGTAGACGACACCGGGCTCGCGGTGGATTTCGCGCAACACGATCTCGGCGTCGCGCAGCGCCGGAATCGCCTGCGGCGAGACGAAGGCCGTGGCCTCGATCTTTACCATGCCGGCCATCGACAAGGCGTTGATCAACGCGATCTTCTCGTCGGTCGGCACAAATGCCGCTTCGACCTGCAGGCCATCGCGGGTTCCCACCTCCTGCATGAAGATGCGCTGGCCGGCGCCGTTCCAGCTCTCGGTTGTTTTTCCACTCATGCAATCACCCCCTTGCTGCGCAATGTTGCGATGTTGTCTTTCGACAGTCCCATCTCTCGCAACACTGCGTCGGTATCGTCGCCGATGTGAGGGGCCGACGAGCGAATCGTGCCGGGCGTCAGCGACAGCTTCGGAATGATGCCCGGCACGTCGAGCGTGTAGCCGTCGCGCGTGTGCTGCTCGACGATCATCTCGCGGGCGCGGAAATGCGGGTCCTGGTGAATGTCTTTCGCGGTGTAGACCTTGCCGGCGGGTACCCGCGCGGGGCCGAGAGCGGCAAGCACCGCATCGACGCTGCGTGACACCGTCCACTCGCCGATCGCCACATCGATTTCACCGACACGCTGCACCCGCCCGGCGTTGCTAGCCAGATCCGGCGCGTTGCCCAGGTCGGGCCGGCCGATCACGTCCATCAACCGCCTGAAGATGCTGTCGCCATTGCCGGCGATCAAGACATATCCATCGCTGCAGCGGTAGGCGTTCGACGGTGCGATGCCGGGCAGCGCGCTGCCGGCCGCCTCGCGCACGGCGCCGAAGGCGCTGTATTCGGGCAGCAGGCTTTCCATCACGTTGAAAACCGCCTCGTGCAACGCGACGTCGATCACCTGGCCTGGGCCACCATTCACCTGGTGGTGATGCAGCGCCAGCAACACGCCGATGGTGCCGTGCAGCGCAGCCAGCGTGTCGCCGATCGATACGCCGACGCGAACCGGCACCCGACCCGGCTCGCCGGTCAGGTGGCGCAGTCCGCCCATTGCCTCGCCGATCGCACCGAAGCCGGGCAGATCGCGGTACGGCCCGGTCTGCCCATAGCCGGAGATGCGCAGCATCACCAGCTTCGGGTTCAGCGCCGACAACGCATCCCAACCCATGCCCCAGCCTTCGAGCGTGCCGGGCCTGAAATTCTCGATCAGCACATCGGCCTCGGCGATCAGCTGGCGCGCCAGATCCTGGCCGTCGGCGGTGCGCAGATCGATCGCTACCGAGCGCTTGTTGCGCGACTGCACCTGCCACCAGACTGATGTGCCTTCTTTCAGCAACCGCCAGTTGCGCAGGGGGTCGCCGACACCAGGCGGCTCGATCTTCACGACATCCGCGCCAAACTCGCCGAGCAACTTGCCGGCGAACGGGCCGGCGATCAACTGACCCATCTCTACAACGCGCAGGCCCTGCAGTGCTCGGGGTGTGGAATCGACTTGGCTTGTCGACATGGATCCTCTCCAGAGGTTTGATCGTTGTCGATGCTAACCCGCTGCGGGTTGGCAGTGCACCGTGTCTGCCGGTACCAACGATCAGAATTCTGGTGAAGCACCTGCAGACGAGATTTCGACTGCCGCGATGCTGGCCCGAGCGATGTGGTGGGGTGCCGTGTGGCACCCCGCCGCAGCGCTCTCGCGCAAACCGATGATCGCCATCGCATCCCTGCACTGATCGGGCCTGAAGGCGATCTCACCGATACGCGCACCATCGACCGCTGTTAGGCTTGCGGCATGAACAACCCCCTCCCAGTGCAGAGCGAAGCCGAAGCCCGATCGGCTGGTCTGTGGTGGGGTCTGTTGGCCGCGACGATCTGGGCCAGCTATACCGTTCTGGCGCGGCTCGGCGTCAAGGCCGGGCTCAGCCCGGGCGACCTGACGCTGCTGCGCTTCGCGCCTGGCGCACTGCTGATGGCACCACTGATGTGGCGCTGGGGCTGGCGCGATCTGGCGGGCATCGGATGGCGGCGGGGGCTGTTGTTGACACTGCTGGCCGGGCCCGGATTCAGCCTGCTGTTCATGACCGGCTTCACGCTCGCGCCGCTGGCCCATGGCGCGGTGATCGCGCCGGCCTGCCAGTTGCTGGCCGGGCTCGGCTTGTCGGCGTTGATCGCCCACCAAGGGCTGACCCGGGACAGCGTGTTCGGCGCGGCGGTCGTTGCGCTCGGACTGGTTTTTATGGGTGGCGACAGCCTGAGCCATCGTGAAGGTGCGCTGACGCTGCTCGGCGATCTGCTGTTTGCCGCGGCCGGTTTCTGCTGGGGCACCTTTGGCGCACTGTCGCGGCGCTGGCAGGTCGACCCATTACGGGTCACGACGGTGGTCGTGGTGTTGTCGTTTGCGCTGTTCTCGCCGTTTTTCTTCGCGCTTGCCGACCTCGACCGCTTAGCCTCCGCCGGCGCGCCGATGCTGGTGATGCAGATCCTGGCGCAGGGTCTGGGTGCCGGCCTGCTCGCGGTGCTGGCATTCAGCCGCGCCGTCGCGCTGCTCGGCTCCGGGCGAGCGGCGTTTTTCGGTGCGCTGGTGCCGGGTGCTGCCTCGCTGCTGGCGATACCGGTGCTCGGCGAAGTCCCGAGCACCTTGCAGATCCTGGGCATCATCGCCGTCGTGTCAGGCCTGCTGATCGCGTTCGGTGCTGTGCGGATGCTGCTGTCGCGCAAGGCCGCTTGACAGGCCAGGCTCATCTCAAAACACCGATATCCCGGTCTGAGTGACAAACATTTCGAGGGCATGCCGTCCGGCGACCGAGTTGCCGGCCGCGTCGAGCGCAGGCGACCACACACAAAGCGAAAGCTGTCGCGGCACGATGGCGACGATGCCGCCGCCGACGCCGCTCTTGCAGGGCAGACCGATCAGAAACGCGAATTCGCCCGCCGCATCGTAGGTGCCACAGGTCAACATCAGTGAATTGATGCGCCGGGCCTGGCGCGCTGTCACGATGCGATCACCGCTGCCCGGCTGCACGCCTTCGTTGGCGAGATAGCCGAAGGCACGCGCCAGTTGGACGCAGGTCATGGACAGCGCACACTGATGGAAATAGACGTCGAGCACGACATCGACCGGATTGCGGATGCGGCCGAAACTCTTCATGAAATTGGCCAACGCGGCGTTGCGGAAACCGGCTTCGCGCTCGGACTGCGCCACTTCTTCGTCGAACGAAATCGGCTCGCCACACAAGCCGCTTACCAGCTGCAAAAATGCGGCCTTCGGGTCGGCATAGGCCGACACCAGCTGATCGGCAATGCAGATCGCGCCAGCATTGATGAACGGGTTGCGGGGCAATCCCTGCTCGTGTTCGAGCTGGATCAGCGAGTTGAACGGGTCGCCCGAGGGTTCACGCCCGACGTGCTCCCAAAGCTCGACGCCGAGGGCTTGCAACGCAAGCGTCAGACCCAACACCTTCGAGACGCTCTGGATCGAGAACGCCGTCGACGCGTCACCTGTGCAAGCAAGCACGCCTTCGACGCCGCACAGCGCCATGCCGAAGCGTTGAGCCGGCACGCGCGCCAGCGCCGGGATGTAGCTGGCCACCCGGCCCTCGCCAAGCGCCGGGCGCAGTTCATCATCGATTCGGTCGAGCAGGGCTTGGGCGGCAGTCTGCGTCAGCATCGCGACCTCGATTTCGTTTCCAACCGCGTCAACGTCATGCGCCCGGCACCCGCGCCACGTCTACCCATCGACCACTGGCTTGCGACGCCACGCAGGCCTCGATGAACGCCATGGTGTGGGCGCCTTCCTCGATGCGAGGAAAAGGCAGGTCGGGCGCGCCTTCGCCCAGCGACGCCGCCATGCGGGTCTGCGCCCACTCCGCATAGATGTTGGCGAATGCCTCGCGCAGGCCCTCCGGGTGTCCACGCGGCGTGCGGCCGAGCGCCAGGATCGCAGCCGGCAGGTCGGGATCGCCGCGGCCGATCGTGCGCACTGCCTGGCCCTGCATCGCCAATCGCAGATAGCTGGCTTCGCGGTGCGACCATTCGATGGTGCCGGCACCGCCGATCACGCGCAGCCGGATGTCGTTCTCGCCGCCGGCCGCCGCCTGCGTGGCGGTAAACGTGCCACGCGCACCGTTGGCGAACTCGAGCAACGCGGACACGTGGTCCTTGACGGTCCGACCCGGCATCAACGCGCCGACATCGGCAACCAGCCGCGCGACATTCAGACCGGTCACCGAACATGCCAGGTGTTGCGCATGACAACCGATCGCACTCATCACCAACACCTGCCCGCTGCGCTCGGTATCGAGCAGCCAGCGCAGGCGGTTGTTTAGCGGACCCTGCTCGATCGGCACGGCAAGGCCGCTCTGGATGTATTCGATCTGAACCAATCGCACCTCACCGATGGCGCCGTCGCGGATCAGCTGGCGGGCGTGGCGCGTCATCGGGTAGGCCGAATAGGCATGCGCGATGGCGAACAAGCGGCCACTCGCTCGCGTTCTCGAAACCAGGTCGCAGGCCTGCGCGAAGTCGTGCGACACCGGTTTGTCGCACAACACGTCGAGCCCGGCATCGAGCGCTGCCGCGGCCAGCGGATAGTGCGTATCGTTGGGCGTCATGATGCTGATGGCATCGATGCCATCGGTCCGGGCCGACTCGGCGGCGAGCATCTCGGCCACGTCGCCATAACTGCGCGCCGGATCGAAACCAAGAGCCGGCCCCGCCGCGCGGGAACGCGCAGGATCGCTCGAGAAGACGCCGGCCGTGGTGCGGAACCAGCCATCCATCTCAGCTGCCGCACGGTGCATGTTGCCGATCCACGAATCGGGTCCCCCTCCGACAATACCGAGCCGAAGCGGCCGGCCAAAACGCTCGCGCAAACCCGTCATGAAATCTCCGCTTGGCCACGAAAGCGCGGCCGGGAGGGCGATGCTAACGCGGGGCCTGGAACGTGGTGGCCATCTGCAGAAATCGGTAAATTCGGCCTTCTCCTACAGACGTTTTTACCTGGACGTTCTAAATTCGAAGGCTGTTAAGCCAGTCAGGAGATTTGCATGAGCGGCAACAACAACGACCCGAAGGCAGCCGAGTTCACCACCAACGATGCCGGTATAGCTGTTGCGAGTGACGAACATTCGCTGAGTGTTGGAGCCGATGGACCGATCGTGCTGCACGATCACTACCTGATCGAGCAGATGGCCAACTTCAACCGCGAGCGGATTCCGGAGCGTCAGCCCCATGCAAAGGGTGGCGGCGCCTTCGGCCACTTCGAAGTGACCAACGATGTCAGCGCGTACACCAAGGCGGCGTTGTTCCAGCCTGGCGTCAAGACCGACATGCTGGCCCGCTTCTCGACGGTTGCCGGTGAAAGCGGCAGCCCCGACACATGGCGCGACCCGCGGGGCTTCTCGTTGAAGTTCTATACCAGCGAAGGCAATTACGACATGGTCGGCAACAACACGCCGGTCTTCTTCGTCCGCGATCCGATGAAATTCCAGCATTTCATCCGCAGCCAGAAGCGCCGCGCCGACAGCGGCCTGCGTGACCACGACATGCAGTGGGACTTCTGGACGCTGTCGCCGGAGAGTGCCCACCAGGTGACCGTCCTGATGAGCGACCGCGGTATTCCGAAAAGCTGGCGCCACATGAACGGCTATTCGAGCCACACCTACATGTGGGTCAACGCCAATGGTGAGAAGTTCTGGGTCAAATACCATTTCAAGACCGATCAGGGGATCGAGAACCTGACGCAGGCCGAGGCCGACCGCCTGGCCGGTGCCGACGGCGACTATCACCGCCGCGACCTGTTCAACTCGATCAAGCAAGGTGACAACCCGACCTGGACGCTGCAGGTGCAGATCATGCCGTTCGAGGACGCCAGAACCTACCGCTTCAATCCCTTCGATCTGACCAAGGTCTGGCCGCACGCGGACTATCCACCGATCGTGGTCGGCACCATGATGCTCGACCGCAACCCGACCGACTACCACACCGAGATCGAACAAGCCGCGTTCGAGCCGAACAATCTGGTTGCCGGCATCGGCTTGAGCCCCGACAAGATGCTGCTGGCGCGAGGTTTCGCGTACTCCGACGCACACCGCGCGCGGCTCGGCGTCAACTACAAGCAGATCCCGGTCAACACGCCGAAATCGCCGGTACACAGTTACAGCAAGGACGGCGCGATGCGGGTCCATAACGTGTCCGACCCGGTCTATGCACCGAACTCCTACGGCGGCCCGAAGGCAGACCCGTCGCGCACCGATCAAGCCGGGCTTTGGTACGCCGATGGCGACATGGTTCGCAAGGCCTACACGCTGCGCAAGGACGACGACGACTGGGGCCAACCCGGCACGCTTATCCGCAAGGTGATGAACGACGAAGAGCGCGAGCGCCTGGTTTCGAATATCGTCGGGCATCTGAAGGACGGCGTCAGCCAGCCGATCCTGCAACGCGCAATCGAGTACTGGCGCAACATCGATCGCGGCATCGGCGACAAAATTGCCGCTGGCGTCGAGAAGCGCTGACGCGTTTTTGGTATTCCGTAGGTGGTATTCCGTAGGAGCGGCTTCAGCCGCGATTCGTGAGCATCGCAAAAGCCCGAAGCGCGGCTGAAGCCGCTCCTACCGAAGAACTCGTCGTTTACACGGGCGCGGTATCGTCCCCCGCATCGCGCGCCACTTACCGGCCCCATGACCGACAACCGAGACCCGATCCCTGCAGCGGCCTACGCCCTGCACACCGAGCCGCACCGCTACCGTGCCAGCGTGCTGACACGCGGCCCCTGGAATCCCGACCACCAACACGCCGGGCCGCCAACTGCGCTGGTTTGCCGGGCGATCGAACAAATGGCCGCCACCAGTGAGTTGGGGCATGTCTCGCGGCTGACCGCCAACCTGCTGCGCCCGGTACCGATCGGTGAGCTGCGTATCGAGGTAGCAGCCGACTACATCGGCCGCAATGCCGGACATTTTTCGGCCCGCCTGATATCTGGCGACGACAAGGAAATCGGCCGCTTCACCGCGCTCGCGCAGCGCGAGAATTTTGTCGAACTGCCCGTAGCCCTGTCCGGCCATCCGCTACCCAAGATGATGCCGTCGCCCGAAGAATCGCCTACCGAAGCCATGCCGTTTGCCGGCAAACATATCGGTTACGCCGATCTGGTCGAGACCCGCAGTGCCCTTGGCAAGGCGTTCGCCGGGCCATGTGCGATCTGGTTCCGGATGCGCCATCCATTGGTCGAAGGAGAAGCAGCCAGCCCGTATCAACGCGTGGCCGTCGCCGCCGATTCGGGCAACGGCATCAGCGCGGTTCTCGACTACGAGCAGTACCTGTTCGTCAACTCCGACCTGACCATTCACCTGCTGCGTCGGCCGGTCGGCGAGTGGATCGGACTGGACGCGCGAACCCACCTGAGCGAGAGCGGCATCGGTCTGGCCGAATCGGCGCTCTACGACACGCAAGGCTTGATCGGGCGATCGATGCAAAGCCTGTCGATTCGCAAACGCTGAACGAAGTTTCCCATCTACATGCAAGCGAACCCGCGCACCTGTCAATGGCACTGAGCATCCCGTTCGAATCAGGGCCGCTGGTGCAACGGCTGCTCGACGAAGCCTACCGCCTGCTGGCGGCGCTGCCGCTCCTCGGTTTGGCGCTGCTGGTCGTCTGGATCGGGTGGCGGTCCGGGCGTTGGTTGTCGCAGCGTGCGGTGCTCGACCGGGTGGCCTTGCGCAACCCCTTTCTGCGCGACCTGACCCGCACCACGGTGCGCTGGATTGCAATCACCGTCGGGCTGCTGATTGCTCTGGAGATCATGAACGCGACGGCAATCGTCGGCGCCGTGCTCGGGACCGCGGGCGTTCTCGGCGTCGCGATCGGCTTTGCCTTCAAGGACATCCTCGAGAACTACCTGGCCGGTATTCTGCTCAGCATTCGCCAGCCGTTCGCGCCACGCGACCATGTCGTGATCGACGGCAATGAAGGGCTGGTGATCGCATTGACCTCGCGCGCGACCATCCTGATGACGCTCGACGGCAATCACCTGCGGCTGCCGAACGCGCTGGTCTTCCGAAGCGTCACGCTGAACTACACCCGCAACCCGAGCCGACGCTTCGAGTTCGAGGTGGGCATCGGTGTCGAAGAGGACCTGCTGATGGCACAGGAAATCGGCATCGGCGAGTTGTGCACCATCGACGGTGTGATCGCCAAGCCGCCACCCCGAGCGCTGATCACCGCGCTCGGCGATTCGAACGTGCAGGTGCGATTCCACGGCTGGGTGAACCAGCGCAACCATGATTTCGGCCTGGTCAAGAGCGAGGCGATACGACGCGTCAAGTTGGCGCTGGAGGCTGCCGGGATGGACATGCCCGAGCCGATCTACCGGGTGCAGTTGGGGCGACAGTCCGCAACCAGCAAAGCGCCCGAGCCGACGCCCACGGTGGCGGTTCCCGTCAGAACCACGCAGTCGCTCGATACGCGAGCCCTCAGCGACATCGAGTTGCAGATCGACGAAGACCCTCGACACAGCGGCGATCTGCTGGACCCGGCGGCGCCGAAGGAATGAGTCTCTGACGGGACCCGACCCACGGTTTCACGATTTGTGCTCCAATTGGAATCTAAATGGATTCCAATTGGATGGTAAACAATGGCCACTGCGATCGAACCAAGGCCCCGGGCCGGCGAAACCGAGAAGATGACTATCAACGTCGGCGTGGTCGATCTTGGCCAGGTCGACCTGCTGGTGCAAGAGGGTTTTTATTCGAATCGCTCCGACCTGATACGGACTGCGCTGCGAAACCAACTTGCTGTACACGCCGATGCAGTCAAGCAGACGGTGTCGCGGCGCATGCTGACGATTGGTCTGCAGCACTATGGCCGCGCGGACCTCGAACGCGCGGTTGCCGCAGGCCAGCGGCTGGATATCCAGGTGGTCGGCCTCGCCCGCATCGCCGATGACGTGACCCCTGAGCTTGCATGCGCCGCCATCGAATCGGTGACGGTATTGGGCGCCTTCCAGGCCAGCATCGCCGTTCGACGTGCGCTGGCCGACCGGATCCATTGATCTTCTACAAATCCAACCAACACATCACAATGAAAAATCTGTTCACCCTCGTTAAACGGCCGATCGACACCAAAGCCATCACCGACACCATCCAGCGCGCCCTGGCCTCCGCCGGGCTCGACACCTCGGCTGGACCGATGCAAAGCGTCACCGACACGATCAAGCGGGCGCTCGGATCAGACGCCCTGGCCGACCGTGGCTCGACGCGAACGGCGGACGCCGCGATCATCGATGTCCCGTCACGCTTCGTCGATGTTGGTGACGCCGCGCCCGACAGCCGGGGAAGCAGCCCGTGGACCGCCAAAACATCACCCAACAGAACATCACCAACCGGCAATTTCACGACGCATCGTTTCAGCAACGCTGCCGGGGCGCGGTCGTACAAGCTGTACACCCCCGCGGGCGTCAGTGAAGCGCCACGCGCGGTGGTGGTGATGCTGCACGGATGCACCCAGTCGGCCGACGACTTCGCCGTCGGCACGCGAATGAACCGGCTGGCCGACCTGCACGATGTGCTGGTCATCTACCCCGAGCAGCCCGCGCAGGCCAATCCGTCGAAATGCTGGAACTGGTTCAACCCCACCGATCAGTTGCGCAATGCTGGCGAACCCTCGTTGATCGCCGGCATCGTGCAAGAGGTGATCGCGGCCCACGCTGCCGACCCGCGTCGTGTCTTCGTCGCCGGACTTTCGGCGGGCGCGGCAATGGCGGTCATCCTCGGTGAGACCTATCCGGAAGTGTTTGCCGGAGTCGGTGCACATTCAGGGTTGCCATATGGCAGTGCGCACGACGTGGTGTCCGCGATGGCGGCCATGAAGGGTGGTCGCAGCGGCATCGCTTCACCAGCAGGTTTGTCGTCAATGCCTGCGAAGAACGCGGCGCAGCCGGTACCGACCATCGTCTTCCACGGCGACCGCGACCATACCGTCCAGCATAAAAACGGCGTGCATATCGTCGAACAGGCGCAGGCCGCGCACCGGGCCCGATCGGGGCGGGAGCCCTTGCGTCGCATCACCCAACAGGGCGTGGCGCCAGGCGGACGACGGTACGAACGGAACACCCATGTCGACGGCACCGGCTTGGTACACCTCGAGCATTGGACCTTGCATGGGGCCGGGCATGCCTGGGCCGGCGGCGATTCCAGCGGCTCGTTCACAGACCATCACGGGCCGGACGCGTCGGCGGAAATGCTGCGCTTCTTCCTGGCCCGACCCAGCGCCGGCGCGGCTTGATGTCCGTTAGACGAGCACTTAAACCAGCGTCGGACGGCGCCTACTCGCGCATCCGTTCTCTGCTGGCGCGATAACCGCGGCGGCAACCGTATCGTCGGTCATGACAAAGATCCAGATCCGAATCGGCCAGGCGCCCGACAAACACGATCGCGCGACGTTTGTGCAGCGTTTCCGGGCTTCTTTCATGGATCCGGCGTTCGACGCCGAAGACGAGGCCTTGGCGCGCATCGAGGAAATTGCCTGGCAGGCTTACAGTGAGGGCCGCAAGGCGCCCCACACACAGAAGGCCGGTCCAGGCTATGCCGATCCGGACTACGACTTGTCGGTTGAATGGATCGAAGCACGCGCACGCATCGACGCGGCCCAAGCCAAGTGGGCCGACAAGAAGACACCGAGCCGCGTGCTGGTGGTCAACGGCTCGTCGCGCAACGACGGCACCTGCCCGGGCGAGATCTCGAAAAGCCATCGCATGTCAGGCATGGTGATCGAGGAACTCGAGGCTGCGGGGATGGCAACCGATCTGCTCGATCTGAGTCTGCTGGTCAGCGACTACGACCGCCACATTCATCCCTGCAAAGGCTGTGTCTCGACCGCGATGCCACTGTGTCACTGGCCGTGCAGCTGCTATCCCAACCACTCGCTGCGTCAGACCAACGACTGGATGAACGAGATCTACGAACGCTGGGTCTGCGCGCACGGCATCATCATCGTGACACCGGTGTACTGGTACCAGACCCCGTCGCCATTGAAACTGATGATCGACCGGATGGTCTGTGCCGATGGCGGCAATCCGGACCCCACGCTGACCGGCGGCAAAGATGCAAAGAAGGCGAAACAGGTCGAACTCGATGGCTGGGACTATCCAAAACACATGGCAGGGCGTGTCTACGGTGTGGTGGTTCACGGAGACGTGGCGGGCATCGAAGGTTCGCGCCGAGCGCTGAGCGACTGGCTGGACTGGATGGGACTGATCGACGCTGGCGCGCAGGCGCGCCTGGACCGCTTCATTGGCTACTACGAGCCTTATGCCACCAGCCACGACACACTCGACAAGGACATCAACGTGCAGCAGGAGGTTCGCAATGTCGGCAAGTCGGTTGCTGCAGCGGTGCACGAGATTCGAGCAGGCGGGCTGAAGTCGATCAGGTCCGATCTGCAGGCGCCCCGCCCGAAATAAGCCGAACCTTCAATCACACATCACGCGAAACCTGCGAGTAACAGCCATGGACTCGATCAACCGTCAGCAGCCCGAAGACAGCCGTGAAGACCTGAGCGGCCAGGCCGCACTGGAACGCATTCGCCAAGTTCTCGAAAAAACGCAGACCTGCTTCTTCTGCACCGCAGTGACGGACGGCGCCTCCGGTGCTACCCGGCCAATGAGCGTGCAGGAAATCGACGATCACGGCACGCTGTGGTTCCTCAGCGCCAGCGACAGCCACAAGAATTCCGAACTGGCGCGCGACCCGACGGTTCGCCTGTTTTTTCAGGGCTCCGAACACGACGGCTTCCTGACGCTGACCGGCA
>JBBRID010000036.1:0-15333 GCA_038221635.1 Burkholderiales bacterium | reverse complement strand
CAGTGGCGACATCCCCACCAAACTTCGCAGTGGGGTCGTTTTTACTATTGGAGACAAACCGATGAACCGCAAGTCCTCCCTGCTGTCCCTGGTCCTCGCTGGTGCTGCGTTTGCTGCTGTCGGCGGCCCGCTCGACAAGACCGAATGCATTGCCCCCGCCAAGCCCGGCGGCGGTTTCGACCTGACCTGCAAGCTGGCCCAGTCGGCATTGCTCGACGGCAAATACATTGCCGACCCGATGCGCGTGACCTACATGCCCGGTGGCATCGGTGCTGTCGCCTATAACTCGGTGATCGCCCAGCGCCCCGACGAGAACAACACCATCGTTGCTTTCTCCGGTGGCTCGCTGCTGAACATTGCTCAGGGCAAATTCGGCCGCTACAACGAGAACGACGTGCGCTGGCTGGCCGCAGTCGGAGCCGACTTCGGCGCCGTCATCGTGGCTGACAGTTCACCGTTCAAGTCCTTGAAGGACGTGATAGCTGCTGTCAAGGCCGACCCGACCAAGGTCGTGTTCGGTGCCGGTGGAACCGTTGGCAGCCAGGACTGGATGAAGGCGGCGCTGGTCGCCAAGTCTGCCGGGCTGGACCCAAAAACCATGCGTTTCGTCGCCTTTGAAGGCGGTGGCGAAGCCATCACGGCGCTGCAGGGCGGCCATGTGCAGGTCTATTCCGGCGATGCATCGGAAGCGGTGCAACAGCAGAAGGCCGGCTCGAAGATCCGCGTTCTCGCGGTGATGGCTGACAAGCGCCTGCCTGGCGATCTGGCCTCGATCCCGACCGCCAAGGAGCAGGGCGTCGATGTCGAGTGGCCGATCATCCGCGGCTTCTACCTGGGCCCGAAGGTAAGCGATGCCGACTTCAAGGTCTGGTCCGATACCTTCAAGAAGATGATGGCCACACCGGCCTATGACAAGCTGCGCGCCGAGCGCGGGCTGTTCCCGTTCGATCTGGTGGGTGCCGAAGCCGATGCCTACATGAAGAAGCGGGTTGGCGAGTACCGCAAGCTGGTCACCGAATTCGGTCTGGCCGTCGCCAAGTAGCCATTCCCGGCCTCGACCGTCGGCCCATGGCTTGGCGGTCGACCAGCCGCCGGCAACAAGGATCCGGGCGCGACGCGTGATGCGTCTCCCGGGCTCCCCACGGCCTGCCGACCACTTGCTGCCGCTGCATCGTCGCGGCCTATATCGGAGATTTCCCATGAGTGATCGCATCCTCGGTGCGGTATGTTGCGTCGTGGCCGTCGCCATGGCGTGGTTCGCCCAAGCCTACGCGCCACCGATTTCCTACGAGCCGGTCGGGCCACGCGCCTTTCCGCGTCTGCTGGCCGTGTTGATGGCGGTTGCCGGCGCCTGGCTGGTGATCAGGCCGTCGATCGTCGGCAATCCATTCCCAAAGGGGTCGATCAAGTTGATTGCGCTCAGCGTGCTGACAGTTTTCGTCTACGCCGTGCTGTTTCAGGTGCTCGGCTTCACGATTGCCACCACGCTGATGGCCATTCCGGTCGGGATGGCTTTCGGCGGCAGTTGGAAACAGTCGCTGGCTGGAGGCTTCGGCCTCGGGCTTGGTCTTTTCCTGTTGTTCGACAAACTGCTCGACGTGGTCTTGCCGACAGGCCTGCTCAGTTTCATTCTCGGAGGCCGCTGAAATGAAGATGCCCCCACATTCACTTCGTTCACTGCCCCCCGAGGGGGCGCAGGCCCCCCTTGGGACGGCCCGGCAGGAGGCCTGAATGGAAACTCTTGGATATCTCTTCGACGGTTTCGGCGTTGCGTTTGCGCCGATCAATTTGCTGGTTGCCCTGCTCGGCGCTTTTCTTGGCACGGTGGTCGGCATGTTGCCGGGCCTCGGGCCGATCAATGGCGTCGCGATTCTGATGCCGCTGGCGTTTGCGCTGAAACTGCCACCGGAGACGGCGCTGATTCTGCTCGCCGCCGTCTATGTCGGCTGCGAGTACGGCGGACGAATCTCGTCGATCCTGCTCAACGTGCCTGGCGATGCGGGAGCGATCATGACCACGCTCGACGGCTACCCGATGGCCCGCAAGGGCATGGGCGGTGTCGCCTTGTCGATCTCGGCGTGGAGTTCGTTTGTCGGCTCGATCGTCGCGACCATCGGGATCGTGGCGTTTGCGCCGCTGCTGGCGCGTTGGGCGCTGGCCTTTGGTCCGGCAGAATATTTCGCGCTGATGTGTTTTGCCTTTGCCTGCATTGCCGGTCTGATGGGTGATGCGCCGATGAAAGCAGCGTTGGCGGCAATCATCGGCTTGTCGCTGTCGACGATCGGCCTCGATTCCAACTCGGGTGTCTACCGGTTCACCGGAGATGACGTCCACTTGTCGGACGGCATCCAGTTCATCGTCGTCGTGATCGGTGTCTTCTCGATCAGCGAAATCCTTTTGATGCTCGAACACCAGCACAGCAGTGCCGGCATGATCAAGGAGACCGGCCGCAACCTGTTCAATTGGTTCGAGATGAAGTTCACCTGGTGGCCGACGCTGCGCTCCAGCGTGGTCGGGTTCGTGGTCGGCGTCTTGCCGGGCGCTGGCGCAACCATCGCCAGTGCGATGACCTATTCGATGGAAAAGCGAATCGCGGGTGACAGTGGCACCTTCGGCGAAGGTGACGTTCGTGGCGTCGCTGCGCCCGAGGCCGCCAACAATGCCTCGGCGGCGGGCTCGTTCGTGCCGATGCTGACACTCGGTGTTCCGGGTTCGGGAACCACCGCGGTGATGGTCGGCGCGCTGTCGCTGTACAACATCACACCCGGCCCGGCCTTGTTCACGCAGCAGCCGGGGTTGGTATGGGGTCTGATTGCATCGCTGTTCATCGCCAACGTGATTCTGCTGGTCATCAACATTCCGTTGGTCGGTGTGTTCACCAAGGTGCTGGCGATGCCGAACTGGATCCTCGTGCCGGGCATCCTGGCGGTCAGTACGGTTGGTGTCTACGCAGTGCATGCCACCACCTTCGACCTGATGATGATGGCTGTCTTCGGCCTCATCGGCTACCTGTTGCGCAAGCAAGGCGTGCCGATGGCACCGCTGATCCTCGGCTTCGTGCTGGGTGATCTGATGGAGCAGAACCTGCGCCGCGCGCTGTCGATCACCAACGGCGAAGTCGGCATCCTGTTCGAGAGCCCGATCTCGATCGGTCTGTGGGTCTGCGCTGCCGCCATGGTCATCGTGCCACCGCTGGTGCGCAAGTTCGGCCGCAATGGCCGGGCCGACTCTCTGGCTTAACCCAGGCTTAACCCCACCCCCGAGTACGACCAGGTAATGTTCAGGCACCCGATCCATGTCGGCGAACTGGTCACCTTCAGCGCCAGTGTCAACTACACCGGAGCCTCGTCGACGGAAGTCGACATCAAGGTGGTGGCCGAAGATATCGGCAGCCAGGAGACGCGACACGTGAACAGCCGTCTTTTTATACGATGGTTGCGATGGACGATGACCGCAAATCGGTTCCGGTTACCCTCGATGCGGCCGTTCAGCCCCGGTGAACGTCGGCGCCACGCCGCTGCGATCGTTCGCAAGGAGTTGCGCCGCAATATGGAGCGAATGGCGGCGCAAGCGCGCGGTTTGTAACCTCCCCAGGGTGCGGATCCTGTCTAAGGACTTGGCAGGTAAGACGAGTTTGCTCCAGGGCGTGACGGTTGTCGCACAGAGCGCGCACTCAATCAGTGCATGCCGCCCCGCTGCGAGCGGAGCTGCCGGCTTTCGCGTGGGTGTAACAGTTGAATGGGCGCGCAGCCCTAATTTTCTTGTGGCCGCGACTTCCACGAACGGTGGATGTGAGTATCATGGTGCACTGCAACATGACAATCTCTACCCCCCTCCAACTGGCGCTGGATGATCTGATCGCCGACCTGCGGCACGCTCGCAGGCTCGGTGACCTGGGTCGGCTTGCTTTGCTGGCGTACTGTGAAGTGCGGCGCTGGGCGCGGCATGCCGGGCAGCTGGAACTGGCTGAGTTTTCGGCCGAGATGATGACCGGCAACCCGCACACCACGCGGGATGCGTTCCTCGACTTCATCGACCGCTTGTTGTTCGAATTGCTGTGCATTCAGCGCGAGCTGGAGCCGATGCCGAAGTCGACGGCCGTGACGACGCCTGCAAATCGGTCGAGCGTCGGGCCCTTTGAGGCAGAATCGCTGGCTTCCTGACTTGCTTGGCGCCCGGTTGACGGTCCCCCTTGCATCGATCCCAAAAAATTCCCCAGCGTTGCCGCTGGTCGAGGACGAATTCGACCTGCTGGCCGATCTGTTGCCGCTGGCAGGCTTGAAGATCGTCGAATTGGGATGTGGTGTGCCGCCCGGTTGGCGCGCAACCTGTTGTTCCGCTATCCAGACCGCCAGGTCACCGGTCTCGAAGTCGATGGGCGTCAGTACGCGAAGAACCTTGCTGCCCCGCAGCAGGGCCTCGAATTCGTCGCCGCTGGTGCAGAGTCTTTGCCGTTTGCCGTTTGCCGTTTGCCGATTGCCGATTGCCGATTGCCGATTGCCGATTGCAGCTTCGATCTCGCGATGCTGAAATCCCTGCACCACGTGCCAGTGCATTCAATGCCACAAGCCCGTTCCGAAGCGGCCCGTGTGTTGCGGCCGGGTGGGCATTTGTATGTCAGCGAGCCGGTATTTGCCGGCCCGTTCAACGAAGTCGTTCTACTGTGCAGCGACGAGGGCGTGGTGCGGGCTGCCGCTCAAGCTGCGCTCGATGTTGCGCTGGCCGGCGGGGCGCTTGGGACTCGGAGGCCGATCAAACCTTCAATACGCCGATGCGATTTGCCGACTTTGGCGACATTGAACAAAGATTGATGCAGCCGACCTTTGCGCAACGCCCTGTCGACGTTGCATTTGCTGGAACGGGCTGGGGCCGCGTTCGAACTGCACGTTGGGCCACAAAGCGCCCACTTCATTGGTCCGCATTCGCCTGTTGCGCAAACGCGATTGATCGAATCGCGGGTAGTGTCTCAGTTTGAAATCCGCGCCACTTGACTCGATGCGCAGTGGTGCTACCACCTTCTCGGAATGTCTACCCGCTCAAGCAAGCGACACCGCGATGCCAACCAGATCGCGAAGTTCATTTTGACCAAGCCACTGGCGACGAACCAATAACCGAAGCGCCATTGGAGAAGAACCGGGCGGCGGTTGAACTTAGGCGCCTTGGGGGGACAAAGGGCGGTGCAGCCAGAGCCAAAGCGCTCACGCAAGAGGAGCGGCCAGAGATTGCAAAGAAGGCGGCGCAAAGCCGCTTGAGCAAAAAGGGCAAACTTAGCAAATAGTGCTGCGTGCTAAGTTTGCTTCAGTATATACTCCGCTTGGAGGAATATGCACATGGACATCTATGAAGCAGCCGTTCAGGAACTCGAAGCAATCGAGGCGCAAATCAAGCCATTGCTGGCGCGGCGCGAAGAGTTGCGCCAATTTGTCGAGTTGGGGCGCAAGTTGTTCGTGCAAGGAAGCTATGCCGTCAGCACCGATGTAGGCCAAGGCGTGCAGATCGAGGCGTTGGGGTCAGTGGCTGATGCTGCGCCGCGTCGCGTTCGGCGATCAACATCAACCAAAGATCAGATCATCCGGTGCGCGCAGCAGGCAATTGCCACTGCTGGCCCGCGCAAGACCGCAGACATCATCGCGTTGCTTGAAGCTGATGGCGTCGAGATTGGCGGATCTGATAAGACTCTCACTGTGAGTTCGGTTCTCAGCCGCGCGAAGGACATTTTCAAGAGTGACCGCGCCGCTGGCGGCTGGACGCTCGTCAGCCCCCACAAAGAGGAAACCCCGCAAGGCGCTCCAACGCCTGCGGGATCTTGATGTGGGTTCTTCAACTTGCCCGCTTGAAACCGGAACCGAGACCCGCCAGATAGCGTGTCCTGCGGAAGGAGGGAGCATGTTTAGGAAACCGCGACCTAGATTAGTCTAGCCCACGATAGCGCCGTATTGACACCACGGCGCTATTTTCGTTTCATCCCCCAAACAAGTCAACCCGTTTTTGCTGGCTAAAGCCGGCAAAGTGGAGCTATGAGCTAAATGCTAAAAGTCTTTGCATTTGCTTGTTCGGTCAAGCCAGAAGGTCGAGAACCACTTGCACGTTGTCAGCCTGCGCTTCGATTTCTACAACTTTGGCCGCAACACTGCGCGTTACGCCTTGCGATGCAGGCTGGCGTTGCGGATCATGTTTGGACGATTCGGGGAATTTACGGGCTGGTTCCGACGCCGGTAGCGGTGAAGCGCACGGAACCTACAAGCAACGTGCCAAGCCGCAAAGAAAAAATGAACTCTTCGGCCATTTGGCCGATCTATACTAGGGACATAAATTTTATGGGTTACGGTGGCGTAGGGAGATGGTCTGACCGACAAGTGGAGCGCCATATAAGGGCAGTCGCCAAAGACACGCTGCACGTGACCTTCACCAGACATGCGACCGCCAGATTGCGGGAAAAGAAGATCACCACTTCAATGGTGTACGAGTGCTTGCGACAGGGATCGCTCGCACGGACGCCTGAACCTAATGCCGCGCGGGGAACGCTCGAGTGTAGGATGGACAGGTACACCTGTGGCAGAAACATCGGCATAGTTGTCGCCGTGTGCGACGAGGACCCAAACCTAATTTTTGTGACGGCAATTGATCTGGACTAGGGAGAAGTTGATGTACCACTATACGGAATGCGGGCTCGACAACGTTTGGCTTGAAAACGGTTTTGTCGAACGCGATACGCCGTATGGCAAAGGGATCGCCGTGCGTAACGCCGACGATCTACATGCCCAGATTGCGAAGAGCATCGCTCATGGCAAGAAAAAGGTTAGCGGCAAAGAACTGCGGTTCCTGCGGTGCTTGCTTGGCTTATCGCAAGACAATTTTGGAAAGACGGCAGGCGTATCTGAGCAGGCTGTCAGCCTATGGGAGAGAACTGGGAAAGTGCCGAAGAATGCCGACTTCATCATCAAAATGCTGGTGATGGGGAAGCTCGAAGGAAACAAGACCGTCACAGACGCGCTCGCAGCGATCAATGGTGTCGATCGCGTCATAAACCAACGCATCGTTTTTCACGAGTCGAGGAGCCGATGGAAGGCCGAACGGCAGACGGCATCAACGAACGACGCCAATCTATCGCTGGCCGCATAAAAGTCCTGGCCTCGCCACTTGAGAGCCGCCCAAGGGCGGCTCTTTTCCTTTCGTGCGAATTTCAAACTGAAACGCCACCGAATCGCGGCGCGGGCAACGGCCCATCATGCTACCAATGTGCCTTTGCCTTCAGCAGCGCTGGGGTGACGTGCCGCATGTGCAAAGACAGCCCGAGCGCGGCCATGTGGTTGTCGTTTCGGCCGAGGATGGTCTGTGACAGCGGCAGGAAGCTGTCCTCCTCGAACCGGGCATGGGCTGTATAGGTTTCCACGAGGCGCAGCACAGCCGCAGTGTCCAGTGTGCTGTCGTGGCCTTTGGCAACGTCCTTCAGCGCGGGCTCCATCCGCGACCACATCGCTTCGATCTGACGATGCTCGCTCGTCAGGCGGTCGACGAGGACCTGCACCTGTTCGCGCTCGGAACCTTTGGCGGCACTGGCCAATACCGCCGGGAACAGCTCCTGCTCTTCTTCGGCGTGATGCTCCAGCACCGCACTGCGAAAAAATGCCAGCATTCCGGTAGCGATCCGACGGGCCTGGGCCGCCGGCTCCAGCAGGTCGGCCAGGCCGCTGAATTGCCGGAGATTGTCGAGGATGCCCACGTGGCATCGAGAGAAATCCGTCAGGGCATTGCCCGCTGCGGCGGCGGCGGTATCGGGCGTGTGGGTGTTGGTCATTGCGGCCTCCTTGCCGAGAGTGCAGGCAGATGGCTGCCCGCGCAAGCAAAGGCTACGACCGCGTCACGTGCTGCGCCTTGAGGCACATCAAGATTTCCCTCGACGGCACCCGAGCGTGGCGGTCGACGCACTTCGCAGGCCCTCGGCAAAGCGTCGGCTAAACAGCCATCAGTGCCGACGAACGGCGGCCGGCTCGGCGATGCCACCAGAGGATTCCCAATACCACCGGTATTGATACCGCGGCGACCAGGGCATTGCCGAATACAAGCGACAAGGAAAAGACGTTCAGCGCGAGAAAGGCCGGTCGCCCGATGCGGTGTCCGAAATGCCCGGTATAGGCTGCGCCCAATCCCATCACGGCGACGACCGCCGATACCGAGGCGACCAGGAAAGCTGTCCACGTGAAATCGATCATCAATAGCGCCGGCGTATAGACGAACGCAAACGGCACCAGCGCCTTGCCCATCGAAAGGCGGAATGCCGTCGTGCCGGTTCGCATCGGCTCGCTGCGCGCGATGCCGGCTGCTGCGAATGCTGCCAGTGCCACTGGTGGTGTCACGTCGGCCAGCACGCCGAAATAGAAGACGAAGAAATGTGTCGCCAGTTGCGGCACGCCAAGCTGTGCCAGCGCCGGTGCGACGATGGCGGCAAGGATGATGTAGGTGGGTGTGGTCGGTACGCCCGAGCCCATGATGATGCAGGCGCAAGCGGTGAAGAACAGGCCGAACAGGATCGTCAGCTGATTCAGCTGCAACCAGCCGGTGATGTCCAATGCAATCAGCGCCTGCGCCGCAATCCCCGACAGATCGAGCACCCAGGCCGAAAATTTGAAGCCCATGCCGGTGAGCGTCGTGATGCCAAGCACAAAACCGACGCAGGCGCAGGCTGCGCCGATGCCGAGCGCCGATTTCGCACCCATCTCGAAGCCCTGGATCAAGGCTCGCGGCCCGACCGCCATGCCGGACATGTTTTTGCCCATTGGCCCGAGCAGCTTCGGGATCCACGAACAAGCCACTGTCAGCGTGATGCCCCAGAACGCGGCGAGGAACGGTGTGTACTGCATCAGCAGCAGCGTCACCATGACGATCAGCGGAATGAACAGGTGCCAGGAACTTTTCAGAACCAGCGGCAGCGACGGGATCTCGGACGGGTCCATGCCCGACAACTTCAGCCGGCGCGATTCGAGGTGGACCATGTAGAGGATCGCGAAATAGTGCAGCGCCGCGGGCACGACCGCCACCAGGATCAGCTGGTTGTACGGAATGCCCAGCGTTTCGGCCATGATGAAGGCCGCTGCGCCCATGATCGGTGGTGTGACCTGTCCACCGCATGAGGCCGATGCCTCGACTGCACCGGCGAATCGCGGCGAGAAGCCGACCTTTTTCATCAGCGGAATGGTCATCACGCCGGTGGTCACGGTGTTGGCAATCGCCGACCCGGAGATCATGCCGAACAGGCCCGACGAGACCACACTGACCTTGGCCGGCCCGCCCGAGAAACGGCCGGCTGCAATCGTCGCCAGGTTGACGAACAACTGCCCGAGGCCGGTCAGCTGCGCCATGATTCCGAACAGCACGAAGTGGAAGACAAAGGTGGCGACCACACCGACCGGAATGCCGTATATCCCTTCGGTGCCCTTGTACAAATGCGCAATCACTCGCGGCACGCTGTAACCGCGATGACCGAGGCCGCCGGGCAGATACGGCCCGAAGATGCCGTACAGCACGGTGGCGATCGCCAGCAGCGGCAGGAAGATGCCCATCGTGCGGCGGGTCGCCTCGATCACCATCGCGATCGCGATCACGCCGATCATCAGATCGATCGGTGTATGTTCGCCAGGCCGCTGCAGAAAGATGGCGTCGAAGAAGATCAGCAGGTAAAGTGAAAAGCCGGCCGCCAGCGCGGCGAAAATCCAGTCGCGCAGCGGGATGTGCTTATGGCTGCCGTCGTAGGCGCGAAATGGCAGCGACAGGCCGGCTATGGCCAGCAACACCACAGCGAAGGCAGCCGTTGCGCCGGGTGGGATCGGATCCGAAATGGCATTGATCAGCCGCCAGCCGAGCACCAGGTAGAACCCCGCAAGGCCGATCGAGACAATCCATTCCCAAGGGCCACCAAGCCGTTTCTGGCGCGGAAAGACCAGAAAACACAGGCCGAGCACGACACTCAAGTGGATCGCGCGGTGGGCGATTTCGTTTTCGAGCCCGAAGCCGGCGGTGTAATAGTGCCAACTCGACAAGCCGACTGCGAGCACTGTGACGATGCCGCCGGCCAGGCCGGCGAGACGACGGAAACTCGACTCGGGGTCGAACTGCTCGATCAGGCGGTCGATCTCGGCTTGATTTGCACTCATCGGATGGGTCGTGTCAGTGTGTTCGCGCAGCCCTGCGCGCGCAGCGCGATCGATCGGCGGCTGCCCAGGGTTTCAAGCCGCAGAGGTGGCTGACCAGTGATCGTCACCCGCATGCCTTGCACCGGTTGCAACACCAACGGGTCGACGATGCGATCGAGTCGCAGCCGCCAGCCAGCGCCATCGCGGGTCATGGTTTCGCCGGGACCGGCGGCATTCGGCAGACCATAACCGTCACCTTCGAATCGTTCTTCGACCAGATGGGCTCGACCGTCGCGCCATTCATAGCGATCGGCGACTGTCGTGCCAAGCACCGAGTGGGTGAACGCGACGGTGGCAGTCGGTGGCTTTTCGTTGAGTGGCAAGCGCGCCAATTCGCGCTCGCTGCGGTGCTCGACCAGCACCAGTTCGCAAGCCCTGGCCGCCGGCGTTGTCGGCAGGATCAGCAGCGCACACGCCGCCGCAGCGGCGCGTTGCGCCCACTTCACTTCGCGATGCCCTTCTCCTTGAAGTACTTCAGAGCACCCGGATGGATCGGCGTGGTGCCGACGGCCAACGCGGTGCTGAGGCTGATCGACTTGCCCTGCACATGCACCTGGCCCATGATCGCGATGTTCTCGTACAGCGCCTTGGTCACTTCATAAGCAACGTTGTCCGGAACACCGTCGTGCGTGGCCCAGACCGCCATCACGGCCAGCGTGGGCACGGCTTCGGTCTGGCCCTTGTAACTGTTGGCCGGCAATTGCACGTTGGCATAGTAGGGCTGCTGCTTCTGCAGCGTTGCAATCTCCGGACCGGCCAACGGGATCACCTTCAACGCGTGGCTTTGCGCAAAATCGGTGACGGCTGCAGTCGGTACGCCGGCGGTGATCAAGGTCGCATGCAGGTTGCCGTCCTTGATCTTGTCGACCGCCTGCGTGAACGACGACAGGTCTTCCTTCACGTCGGCGCGTGTCATGCCGTAGACCTGCAGCAGATCCGTCAACAGCTGATACTGTCCCGAACCCGGCGAGCCCGACGAAATGCTCTTGCCTTTCAGATCCTTGATGCTGTTGATGCCTGAATCTGCTCGGGTGATCAATTGCACGGTTTCCGGATACAGCGCGCCAAGCGCCCGCACGTTCTTGATTACGCCATCCTTGAACTGGCCTTTGCCGTTGTAGGCGGCATCCAGGATGTCGGCGGCGACGAAGGCCGATTCAATGTCCTTGTTGCCGAGCAGCTTGACGTTGGACACCGAAGCGCCGGCCGCTTCGGCGGTGGCACTGATCTTCTTGCCGTCGACGACGGCCTTGTTCGAGATCAGCTGCGCCAGCATGCCCCCGAGTGGATAGTAGGTGCCGCCGGTGCCACCGGTGGCAACGCCGAAGAACATGCGTTGCTGCGCCAACGCGGCGCCAGATACTGCGGTTGCGGCTGCGACGAGCGCAATGGCCATCCTGCGATTCAGTTTCATCGGGTATTCCTTCGAAGTGATGGGGTTGAGCGGCCGAGCATAAGCCAGTAGGCAACCAGCAGCCCATCCAGAATTGCCCGACCCGGCGAGACGACTTCAAACGAAAGCAAACACGGGGCCAGGCTGGAGAGTTGGTGCATCAGAGTGAAAATGCCGTGATGCAATCATCCAATCCCGAACGGTTCTTCGCCGCTGAACGCTCGCTGCCGGAGGTTTTTGATGTCCGGTCATGACGTGATCGTGATCGGCGCCGGCGTGATTGGCGCGTCGGTGGCCTGGCACCTTGCCGAATTGGGCGCCGGCCGCGTGCTGGTGCTCGACCGCACCCAGATCGGGTCCGGCACCACCTCGCAATCCAGCGGCATCCTGCGCACCCACTATTCGGTGGTCGAGAACGTCGAGCTGGCCAGGCGTTCGTGGCAGATCTTCGATCGCTTTGCCGAATACCTTGGCGACGAAGACGCCAGCGCCGGGTTGGTCAAGTGCGGCTATCTGATTGCCGCGCCGGACGGGCCCAAGCTCAAGCCCTTGCGCGCAGCGTTGCAGGCGCAGCAGGCGATGGGGATTGCGCTGCATCTGCTGGGTGCGGACGAAGCCGCTGCGCGTCTGCCGATCTGCCGCTTCGACGATGCGGCGCTGATCGGCTTCGAACCCGAGGCGGGTTTTGCCGATGCTTATCTGGTGGCGAGCAGCTTTGCACGCGCGGCGCGCCGTCGCGGCGTCAAGATCATCGAAGGCGTCGAGGTGCTGCAACTGCTGCGAAACGACGGCAAGGTGGTTGGTGTCGACACATCGCAGGGCCGATTCGATGCGCCGCTGGTGATCAGCGCGCAGAACATCTGGGCCACCGATATCGAGCGCTGGACCGGCATCGCCACACCCGTCAAACCCGAGCGCCATACGGTGCTGGCGCTGGAAGGTCCGCAGGCCTATGCCTACTCGATGCCGGTCTACAAGGACCTCGGCTCGCCAGGCATGTTGTATTTCCGCAGCTATGGCGGGCGGCAGATGCTGGTCAGTGAAGGGACCGTCGGCGAAACCCTGGCCCTACCCGACAACGAGCAGGGTGAGGTGTCGATGGATTATGTGATCGAGGTCGGTGCCCAGGTGGCAGAACGATTCCCGTCGTTCGAGACCGCTGGTCTAGCCTCGTCGTGGACCGGCGTCTACGACGTGACGCCGGACTGGAATCCGGTCCTCGGGCGGCTCCCCGACGTGCCAGGGTTGGTCGTCGCCTACGGCTTTTCCGGCCACGGATTCAAGCTGTCGCCGATGATCGGCCGCGTGCTGGCGCAGGAGGCGCTGGGTTTGCCCACCGATGTGCCGCTTGGGCCCTATGCGCTAGAGCGCTTTCGCAGCGGACGGCAGTTGATCGGCAGCTATGGAGCGGGTGCGGTTTCTTGAAGCTGCACGCCTGCAACGTGGGCATGGGGCCGAATACGTGGCCATTACAGGCGATGTGGAACCTCAACGTCAATCCGGCCGGCTGGGCCCGATCCCGGCAAACCCGAATGCCAGCGCTGCGACCAAGGTGTTCCTGATCCAGACCTGGGCCCGCCCCAACATGGTTTTCCCCCACCTGTCGACTGTGCCCGACCCGAACTATCCGACGGTGCCGGACGGGCGGCCGATCGTCGACACGTCCAGTCCCCTCTTCCCGAACGGTTTTCCGGATACGCTGTACTACCAGGCCCAGGCCCAGGCCCAGACCCAGGGCCTGGCCGCCATGACGGCCGACTTGCACGCGTCCGTCTTCAACAAGGCGTCCAGCAATCCGAACTTCGCCGGCGCAGCCCCGGTCGGCGATGCCTTTCAGCGAGCACTGGACCTGGGCATCGCCAAGTCGACCGGTCTCTATGATGCCAATGGTGTCTACGCCAAAGCGCATGGCGCCGGTCCGTTCGATCTCTGGTGGGATGACTATCTGCATGCCAGCAGACATGGCTCCTACCTGTCGGCGCTGGTGCTGTTCGGCACGATCACGCGAATCGACCCGCTGTCGTTCGGTGCGAATGAAAGGGCCGCTGTCGACCTGGGAATTTCTGCGGCGGATGCGGTCAAGCTGCAGCAGGTTGCCTCGAATCAACTGACGATTTCCGGGATCGCGTTGACCCGTGCGCGGCCCCGAGAACCGGGGCTGCGGTTCGGTTCGCTGAGGGCACTTCTGCGCCGGGGGCCTGCGAAGCGAAATGACATCGGCGAGAATCGCCGCCGTGACGACATCGAATCCGCCTCTCGCCGCTGCATCGCAGACCGATTCTCCCCAGGCTTGGTGGCGTCTGCTTGCCGCGCTGGCGTTGATGACAATCGGCTCTGCAGGCATGTATGTGGTGTCGGTGATGTTGCCGGCGGTGCAGGCCGAGTTCGGCGTCAGCCGGGCCACTGCGTCGCTGCCCTACAGCTTGTTGATGGTCGGTTTCGGCCTCGGCTGCGTGATGATGGGCAAGCTGGTCGATCGATTCGGGATCGTGCCGGTGTTGCTGTTGGGTGCCTGCAGCCTGGGCATCGGCTTCATTGCCTGCGGTTGGGTGGGGAGCATCACCTCGTATGCGATCGTCCAAGGCCTGTTCATCGGCCTGTTCGGCAGCAGCACTACGTTCGTGCCGTTGATTGCCGACACCTCGATGTGGTTCGTCAAGAAGCGCGGCATCGCGGTGGCGGTCTGCGCGAGCGGCAACTATCTGGCCGGTGCCGTTTGGCCCCCGGTTGTTCAGCACTTCATCGACAGCGTCGGCTGGCGGCCGACCTGCATTGGCCTGGGCATCTTCAGTTTTCTGGCGATCGTGGCACTGGCCAGCTTCATGCGCGCGAAGACGCCAGCGGCCACTGCCATGCCGGCCAAACCCGGCGCGCCGGTGCCGTCCGATCGCCCGTTCGGGCTCGGTCTCGGTCAGGCCCAGTTGCTGTTGTGCGTCGCCGGCACAGCTTGCTGCGTGGCGATGGCCATGCCGCAGGTGCACATCGTCGCGTATTGCGGCGACCTCGGTTACGGCGCTGCGCGCGGCGCTGAGATGTTGAGCCTGATGCTGGCCTGCGGCATCGTCAGCCGCTTGATCTCCGGTGCCATCTGCGACCGCATCGGCGGCGTTCGCACGCTGTTGCTCGGGTCGATGCTGCAAGGCACCGCACTGCTGCTGTTCCTGCCGTTCGACAGCCTGCTTTCGCTGTACGTGGTGTCGGCATTGTTCGGCCTGTTCCAGGGCGGCCTGGTGCCCAGCTACGCGATCATCGTGCGTGAGCATTTTCCGCCCGCCGAAGCGGGTGCCCGCGTCGGCACCGTGATCATGTGCACGTTGTTCGGCATGGCACTGGGCGGCTGGATGAGCGGCAAGGTGTTCGACCTCACCGGCAGCTATCACGCGGCCTTCATCAACGGCGTGGTCTGGAATGCCTTGAATCTGTCGATCGTGGCGTTCCTGCTCTGGCGGCTGCGTCACGCTGCTTCGAGCGAGCGGCTGGCGACGTCCGACGGTTCCTGAAAATCTGCTGATCTACGACTCGCCCCCTCGACCGAATCAGATTACGAGCACTGCTGAACCACCGGTGGCCAAACGGCACCGGCCAGGGGTGACGGTTGGCCAGTCGGCGTGAAATTCGTCACGTCGCCGGTTTGCCGATGTCGTGCCACGATGCTATTCTGGCTCTGACCAGTTGTTACCGGGTTGGCAGTGCCGCCAGCCGTATTGCAGGTTCGCCCGGAGCCGCCAGCGCAAGTACCGGAATCTGAAC
>JBBRID010000035.1:0-15445 GCA_038221635.1 Burkholderiales bacterium | reverse complement strand
GCGTTCGAGATCGTAGATGTCGACGGCATCGGCCAGGTAGATCTCGTCGCGATCAGTCTGCGACTGAATCCGCGGCAGCAGCCTGGAGAAAATGCTGAATAGCGTAAACGCCTGTTTTGTATTCTGTTTCATGCCGATATTCTAGGGTAAACCCTAGTCACGAGCGCCCCGCTCTGGGCAGCGCCTCACCGGCTGTGAGGTCAATGCTTCAATAGGTTTCGGTATCGATTTCCAACTGAGTCAACTCTGCGTAGCGGGCACCCGTCACGGTTTGCTGGTTGATCAGGGCGTCGACCCGCGCCATCATTTGCGCATTGATGTGCACGTCTGCCGCAGAGATGTTTTCCTGCAGGTGATCGATTCGGGTGGTGCCAGGGATGACCAGCACATGCGGCCCGCGGGCGAGCAGCCAGGCCAGCGCCAGTTGCGCCATCGAACAATTGGCATCGCGCGCCAGCGCCTCGTAGTCGTCGAGCAGTTTCAGGTTGGCCGCATAGTTGTCGGGCTGGAAACGCGGCATGCCGCGGCGGATGTCCTTGGCTTCCAGGCCGACGACATCACGCAACGTGCCGGTCAGAAAGGCTCGCGCCAGTGGGCTAAAGGCGACGAAGGCGACGCCGAGTTCACGGCTGGCCTCGAGCGTGCCGAGTTCGGCATTACGCGTCCACAACGAATATTCATTTTGTATCGCGGCGATCGGGTGCACCGCATGGGCCCGGCGCAAGCTGCCGGCCGACACCTCCGACAAGCCGATCGCGCGGATCTTGCCGTCGCGCACCAGATCGGCCAGCGCGCCGATGCTGTCTTCGATCGGCACCTGCTTGTCCCAGCGGTGCAGGTAGTAAAGATCGATTACGTCGGTGCGCAAGCGCCGCAGGCTGTCCTCGCAGGTCTTTTTCAAAGTGGCAGGGCGCCCGTCGATCACACGTTTGCCATCGACGCCCTGTATGCCGCATTTGCTGGCCAGCGTGAATTTCGAGCGATGAGGCGCCAGCGTCTTGCCGACCAGTTCTTCGTTGGCGCCGAAGCCGTACAGGGCTGCGGTATCGAATAGCGTGACGCCGAGATCGAGCGCCCGCCGCAACACTTGCTGCGCTTGCTCGACCGGAGGTGGTGACCCATAGGCGTGGCTGAGGTTCATGCAGCCCAGGCCGATGGCGGAAGTGTTGAGGGGTCCGATTGGTCGTTGTTGCATGCCGAATCTGCTGTGAGGTCCGATAGTGAAGTTATTGAGGTGTTTGCCTGAAACGATTCAGGCCGGGTCCATGCCGTTGCCGCGCTTGATCTCGGCCGTTTGCGGCGACGCCGCGAAGTCGAGGAAGGCGCGAGCCGCGTCGGCTTGTTTCGATGTGGAAGAGACAGCGCCAGAAAAGGTCGTCACGATCTGGATTGCTGCCGGCAGTGGGCCGAGCACGGTGATCCCTGGCAGGTTCATCAATTCACTCAGTTGCTGAAACCCCAGATCGACCTCTGCGTTGGCAACCAGCGAGCCGACCGGGACGCCCGGTGGCGCCTGGACGATTTTCGAGGCGATGGAATCGGCGATGCCCCAGCGCTCGAAAAGCTTGCTCAGATGCACGCCGCTCGGGCCGGTTGAATAGCTCAGGTTGCGCGCCGCCAGGATGGCCGCCTTGACGGACTCCTCGGAGGCAATGTCGACCGGACTCGATCCCTGGCGCACCGCCACTGCGACGCCCGAATTGACCAGGTCGACCCGGCTTCCCGTGACGACATGCCCCGATTCGATCAGCTGATCGATCGCATTCGCAGCCAACACCACGATGTCGACCGCTTCGCCGGCGCTGACTCGCTTGGCAGCCTCGACACCACCGACCGATTCAATGCTGATGGCCTGATCGTGGGCGCGTTGATATTGCGCCACCAGATGGGCAAGTAGTTGCCGGGTGGCCATCGAAGAAATGAGCGTGAGTGAAGATGCCATCTGACGAGCTCGACTGTGTGTGCGGGCATCGACTGCGCCCATGAACGCGCACTCTAGCCGGCTTTGACACCCGGTTGGCTGGCCCTCCGGTTCGAGTTTGGTGAACCGCTTAATCGCGCCTGGCGAACCAGACGCCCGAGGCGATCGCTGCAACCAGGGTGCTGCCATAAGCCACCAGCGCAATCGCCAAGGCCCAGAACAGCCAGTTGGTCGACCCGCCGAACTGCAAGGCCAACCAGCCGCCACCTATCGCGATGAGCAGCCGCAGCATGCCACACAGCAGCGGCCAAGCCAGTTTGCCGGCGCCCTGCGACGCGAAATACAGCGTCAGCCCGAGTCCGAAAAAGCCATAGGTCGGCCCGACGCGGGCCAGGTAGGCACTGCCGGTCGCAATCATCGACAGGTCGTCGCCGAAAAGACCGAGCCATGCCTGCGGCCAGATGGCTGCCGCCAGTCCGATCGATTCGGTCATCACGAAGGCGAGTGCGCCGCCGGTCAGAGCGATGCGCAAGGCTCGCGCCTCCTGGCCGGCGCCGATGTTGGTTCCAACCAATGCAACCAGCGGCGCACCGAGGCCGAATGCCAGTGGAATCAGCAGGTACTCGAGCCTGGCAGCGGTGCCGTACCCCGCGACCGCGGCGGCACCGCCTGCAGATCCAACCAGGGCAGTGGTCAGCGCCACGGTCAGGCTCGTTTGCAGCGTGCTGACCGAACCCACCGCGCCGACCCGCAGGATGTCGAAGAACAGCGACTTGCGCAGCCGGGCACGCGTGAACCCGATCAAGCTTCGTCCCGACCAGATGTATGCCGCGAGCACCCCGGCGGTCAGCGCGCTGGTGGCGAGCACCGCATAGCCGGCGCCCGCGATCCCGAGGGCCGGCAGCGGTCCGTAGCCGAAGATCAGCAGTGGCGACAGCGGGATCAGCAGAGCGACGCCGATGCACACCGACAGCGATGGCACGAGCATGTTGCCGGTGCCCCGAATCACGCTGGCCAGCGCATTCATCAGCCAGACGAGCGCGGTGCCGGCGAAGACGACGTTCGAGTAGAGCAGGGCGGCTTCGAGCGAAGCGCCATCGGCGCCCATCGCGTGATAGATCGATCTGCCGAACAGCAGAAAAACCGCTGAAAATACAGCGCCCAGCGCCAGATTGATGATCAGTGCGTGCATGACCAGCGCCTGGGCGTCGGCCTGCCGGTTGCCACCCAGCGCGCGCGCGATCGCCGATGAAATGCCGCCCCCCATCGCGCCGGCCGACAACATCTGCATCATCATGAATCCGGGGAAAACCACCGCCATGCCTGCCAGCGCATCGGTGCCGAGTCGCGAGACCCACCAGGTTTCGATCAGTCCGGTTGCAGCCTGGGCGAGCATCACCAGGATGTTCGGCCAGGCCATGCGCAGCAGCGTCGGTACGATGGCACCGCGCAGCAGCAATTGCGTGCGCGGACTCATCGCGGACAGAGCGCCAGCATCGACCTGGTACTGCTTTGGCCGGCTGCTGAAGCGGCCGACGCGCGATGGGCGCCAGGCGAAGAGCGACGCTGTGATCATCGCTCAGGCCGGGGTGCGCAGCAATCGCGCCTCGCGTATCGGCAGGTGGATCAATGCGGCGCCTACCGCGAGCACGATGTCGACATACCAGATCCAGTTGTAGCTGCCGGTGGCTTCGAACACCTTGCCGCCCAGCCATGCCCCGAGAAAGCCGCCAATCTGGTGGGTCAGCATCACGATGCCGAACAGCGTGGCCATGTTTTTGACGCCGAAAAACTTGGCGACCAGCCCGGCAGTCGGTGGCACGGTCGACAGGAAGGTCAGCCCCATTACGGCAGCAAAAATCAGCACGACGGTACCGGTCTTCGGCGCCAGCAAAAAAATCAGTACCGCGAGGGCTCGTGCCGCGTAGACCAGCGATAGAAGCGACTTCATGCGCCAACGTCCGACCGCCCAACCCATCGCCACGCTGCCGACGATGTTGAACAGGCCCAGCATGGCCAGCGACCAGGCGCCATATTGCAGTGGCAGGCCGCACGAGGCGATCACGCCGGGCAGGTGGGTGGCAAGAAATGCGACGTGGAATCCGCACACGAAAAAGCCGGCCGCCAGCATCAGGTAGCTGGGGTTTCGCAAGGCCTCGCGAATCGCAGCCATCGTCCCGACTGGAACCGGTGCGGGTGTGCTGGTCGTCGGCAACTGCTGTGGGCCGAGGCCGCGCAGGACGAAGGCCGCGGGCAGTGCGATCAAGACCAGCAGGCCAAGCACCTGCATCGCGCCCATCCAGCCGAGGCCGAGAATCAGCGCGCCGGCAATCGGCGCCATCAGGAACTGCCCGGCCGATCCGCCGGCGTTGACGATGCCGGTTGCCAAGCCGCGACGCTCGGGAGGAATCAGTCGCGCCGTGGTAGCCATCAAGACCGCCGGGCCGGCCATGCCTGCGCCGCCCGCGGCGAGGATGCCGATCGCGAAGATCAGGCCGGCAGTGCTGGTCATGAACGGGGTGATGAAGGTGCCCAGGGCGACCAGCAGCACGCCGACGAACAGCACGCGCCCGGCGCCCACCCGATCGGCCATAGCGCCGGCGAACGGCTGGGTCAACCCCCACCAGAGTTGCCCGAACGCAAAAGCCAGACTGATGCTGCCGAGGCCCAGCTGGGTGGATGTGTTGAGCGGGCCGAGGAACAGGCCCATGGTCTGGCGCGTGCCCATGGTCATCGCGAACGTGCCGGCCGCCGCGAGCAGCACGAAGACCATACCCCAGGGCGGACGATTGGCACGGCCGGTTTCACTCATCGCTGTCTCCCGGTGTGGTTGTCACTAGCAGCGACATGGACTCATCGATCATCGCGTGCAAGGCAAGCACCCGGTCGGCGCCAAGCAACTCGTTCATAGATTCCTGAGCCACACGCCAGCGGCGCTGAGCGTCGGTGCGTTTGTCGCGGCCACTGTCGGTGATGCGAACGAGCCGGCTGCGGCCGTCCTCACCGGCGCCCAGTTCGACCCAGCCGGCGTTGATCAGCGGCTTCAGATTGCGCGTCAGCGTCGAAGCGTCCATGGCCATCGTCCCGGCCAGATCGCTCGGGCGGACTGGACCCAGCCGCAACACGCATGACAAAAGCGAGAACTGGGTCGTCTTCAAGCCGGCCTTCGCCAGCTCTTTGTCGTAACGTTGCGAGACCCGACGTCCGAGCTGGCGCAGTTTGAAATTGGTGCAGCCTTGCAATTTGCCATGGCCTGGGTTCGACGAGTCACTGTTCATTTAAAAATTGTAGCTGCAAGCGTTGCATATGCAATACAAGAATCGCCGCCTTTTCAAGAGGTTGGTCGCGTTGGTTGAAAGACGAATTGTTTCGTTTGGCCCCTGGTCATTGCGCCGCGTCGGCGCTAATGTCTGGGCAATGCAACCAGGGCTACCGATGAAGCCATTTTCCGCCGGACGTCCAGGCCCGGATCGCGACGCCGCGCTGAGACAATATCGGCGGCGATCGAGCACCTACGATCTGCAACTGGCCGCGTTCGAGCCGATTCGAACTTTGGCGATCGACAGCTTGGCGCTGCAACGCGGGCAGACGGTTCTCGATGTCGGTTGCGGCACCGGGCTGAGTCTGGAACGGTTGCATCGTGGTGTCGGCGATGCCGGGCACATCGTCGGCATCGAGCAATGCCCCGAAATGATCGCCCAGGCACAGGATCGGGTGTCGGAGCATCGTTATCCCAACGTGCATCTATTGCGTGCACCCGCCGAGGAGGCCGCCATCGACGGCATGTTCGATGCAGCGTTGTTCCACTTCACCCACGACATCCTGCGGCGCCCGGAGGCCATCGACCATGTGTTGCAACACCTCCTGCCCGGCGCACGGGTGGTCGCCACCGGACTGTGTTGGGCCGCGCCGTGGGCGTTGCCGGTCAATTTCTTCGTCTGGGGCGCGGCGATGCTGTCGATCTCATCGTTCAACGGGCTCGATCAGCCTTGGAATCTTCTGGCAGCGAAAATCGACAATCTGCGGGTGCGGGATCTCGCATTTGGCGGCGTATTCATTGCGGAGGGAAGCATCGGATGATGGGGGTTCATTGGAAGTCGGGCGTGGGTTTTTCGGGGCTGCTCGTGCTGGCGCTCCTTGGTGGCTGTTCGTCGGTGGCGCCCCCCACTGCGCCAAGCGGGGACCGTACGGTACCGGTGCAGCCGGGGCCGGTTGACCGCCGCGCAGCGCTACCCGCCACGGTGGCGGTCGAGCGGCAATGGCTGCAGTCCTGGTTTGAAGGCACGCCCGTTTCGATCGTGCTGCGCGGCGGCCGGTCGATCACCGTCGACGTGCCCAATGAGCATTGCTTCGATCCCGGCCGCACCCGCGTCAAGCCAGCATTGGCCGCGGTACTCGACAAGGTGGCGCAAAGCATGCGGCGCATGCCCTTTTCGGCGATGCCATTGATTGCGGCGCCGGACGATGCCTCCGGCAGAAAACGACTGGGCCAGCAACGTGCTGCCCAGATCCACAAGCATCTTCGCTCGGCAGGCGTGCCGGCGGCCCGGCTGGGTCAGCCGACCACGACGACCGCAGACGCGGTGCAGTTGAGGATTGACGTCGAAGAGCCCTGACCAAGGATCGGGCTGGCTGGGTCATGCTCGGCGATCAAGCCGAGAGCGCCCCGGAATACGGTGCAGGACCAGTTGCGCCGCCAGCGCGCAGGCCGCGATCCCGAACATCAGCAGGCCGAGATTGACCGCTCCGTGGTGGTCCAACAGCCCCACCGCGAATGCGCCTACCGCGCCCATCATCTGTTGCATCAAGCCCGCGACTGCTGCTGCAGATCCGGCCAGCGCAGGCAGCAAGCTGACCGTTCCCGACAGGCTTGGCGGCTGCAAGAGGCCATGCCCGATGCCGAGCAGCATCAATGGCATCGTGAATGCCAACGGCGTATTCACGCCCGCCAACGCAATGCCCAGCATCAGACTGATGCCACCAAGCGTGAACACTTGACCCAACTGCATGATGCGTCGCTCGCCCGAACGGTGGATCAACCGGCTGGTCATGTAGTTTCCGACGATGTACGAGATCGGCACGAACATGATGTAGAAGCCGATGCTTTCCGGTCCGACCCCCTGACTGCCGAGCACCAGCGGCGCGCCAGCGAGGAAGGCGTAGAACGTGGCCGTGGTCAGCGACACAATGGTCACGTAGAGCAGGAAACGCGGTTCGGCAAACAGCCGCCGATACGCCCCGATCATGCTGGCCAGCCAGTTGGACGGGGCAACGGCAAGCTTTGCGCGGACCGGCAAACCGCGCCACGCGCTGATCACCAGCCCGAAGGCAAGAACGGCCAGCAGCACGAAGTTGGCCTGCCAGCCCAGCCTGACATGCAACTGCCCACCGACGATGGTTGCGATCGGTGGGCACACGCCCATCACCATGCCCACATAAGCCATCACGCGGGTGCGCTCTGGCCCATCGAACAAATCCTGCACCATCGCGCGGCCGACCACCATCCCCGCGGCTGCGCCGGCGCCCTGGATGGCGCGCGCTGCGATCAGCATCGGCATGTCAGTCGACAGTGCTGCGGCGAGGGAGCCGACACCGGCCAGCGCCAGGCCGGCCATCAGCACCGGTCTGCGACCGAGTCGGTCCGACAGCGGACCGTAGATCAACTGCAGCGCACCATAAGCGACGACGTACGCGCTGAACGTCAGTTGCACGCTGGCCTGGCTGCTGCCGAAGATGGCGCCCCATTCCTGCATCGACGGCAGGCATATCGTCATCGCCAGCAGGCCGAAGGCAATGTGGGCGAGCAGGTTGGCGACCAACGCGCTGCGGGGATGCTTGTTGCTCAAGATGGTGTCTCCGATCGGCCTGCTGCGGCGCACCATGGCGCCGAATGCGCCGACACCGCCCCGCTCATCCGCGCTCGATACGCCCCACCAGCGCGCGGGTGAATTCGTCGGTCGTCGCCTTGCCACCGAGATCCCCGGTGCGGACCTGATCGATGTTGAGCGTGGCATCGATCGCCGCGCGCAGGCGCGCCGCCAGATCCGGTAATTTGCAGTGATCGAGCATCAACGCGGCGGCCAGCAGCAACGCGGTCGGGTTGGCAATGCCCTTAGCGGCGATATCGGGTGCTGAGCCGTGCACCGCTTCGAAGATGGCAGCATCGACCCCGATGTTGGCGCCTGGTGCCATCCCGAGCCCGCCGACCAGTCCGGCCACCAGGTCGGACAGGATGTCGCCGAACAGGTTCGTCGTCACCAACACATCGAATTGCCAGGGATTGAGCACCAGCTTCATGGCGCAGGCATCGACGATCACCGTGTCCATGGCGATCCGGTCCTTGTATTTGCGTGCATGCAGATCCTGACCGGCCTCCAGGAAGATACCGGTCAAGGCCTTCATGATGTTGGCCTTGTGGACGATCGTGACCTTCTTGCGGCCCTGCGCGATGGCCTGCTCGAATGCGAACTCGAGCAGCCGCAGGCTGCCCTGGCGTGTGTTGACGCCAGTGGCCATCGCCACCGCATGCGGGTCGTCGCCGATCGGGATGTAGAGCTCGTGGCCGATGTACAGGCCTTCGAGATTCTCGCGAACGACGATCAGATCGATGTTGTCGAACCGACCGCCCGGGACGATGGTGCGGGCCGGACGCAAGTTGGCAAACAGCTGAAACTCCTCGCGCAGGCGCACGTTGGAGCTGCGAAAGCCACCACCCGACGGGGTTTCGAGCGGACCTTTCAAGGCCAGACGGGTCGAGTGGATGCTGTCCAGCGTGGCCTTCGGCAGCGGGTCACCCACCGCCTGCACGCCACCAAGACCGGCGGTCTGACTGTCCCACTCGAACGGCGCGCCCAGCGCGTCGAGGGCGGCGATGGTTGCCGCCATGATTTCCGGGCCGATGCCGTCGCCGGCGATGACGGTGGCGGGAATTTTGTTGGACATGGGTGTTCGCGGCCTTGTTTGATTCGTCTTCAGCATACGCGGGCCGGCATGCTGGGCTGAACCCTGGCGTCTATTGTCGCCGTCCGCTTTTTGCGATCCCATCCGCTGGCACTATCAGGCGATGTAGGCGTAGCCCTTTTCCTGCAGCTCCATCAGCGCTGCAGCGCCGACTTCACCATCACCATCACCAGCGCCATCACCAGCGCCAGCGCCAGCGCCAGTGACGGATCCCACTGCCCGGTGATGTCCAGAAATCCCAGCACCTTGGCTGGATTGGCCATTCCGGAAACGATCAGGCCCAAACCGAATATCAGGCCGGCGACCAAAGAAGCAACTACTAGCATGGATGACTCCTCAGACGGCCGTGAGGCTGCGCAGCGCAAACACAGTGACGAAGCCGGCGCCCATGAAGACGACGGTGGCAACCATCGCGGCAGGGTTCGCCGACTGGCTGTGCCGGTTCGCTGTGGTCCAATTCGGTGATTGGCAGCCACTCGACCGGTTGCCACGCCCACATTCAAACCAGATCGGAGTCGTCCATGCCAGGCCTGCTGCCCAACGTTGATCCCGAGGGACTGCTCGAATATTCGGTTGTCTACACTGACCGCGCGCTCAACCACATGTCGCAGAATTTCCAGACGGTGATGCGCGGTGTCTCGATCATCCTGAAAGAGGTGTACTCGGCAAAATCGGCGGTGGTGATCCCTGGCAGTGGCAGCTTCGGCATGGAGGCGGTTGCGCGTCAGTTTGCTGGCGGAAAACACTGCATGGTGCTGCGCAACGGCTGGTTCAGCTACCGCTGGACGCAGATTTTCGAAGCCGGATCGATTCCGTCGCAGTCCACAGTCTTGAAAGCTCGCCGCGTCGAGGACAGCCCGCAAGGCGCGTTTGAACCAGCGCCGATCGACGAAGTCGTGGCCGCGATTCACGAGCAGCGTCCCGATCTCGTTTTTGCGCCGCACGTGGAGACCTCGTCCGGTATCGTGCTGCCTGACGATTACCTGCGCAAGGTGTCCGATGCGGTCCATGCGGTAGGCGGCATGTTCGTGCTCGACTGCATCGCCTCCGGCGCGATCTGGGTCGACATGGCCAAGACCGGTGTCGACATCCTGATCAGTGCGCCACAAAAAGGCTGGAGCGGATCTCCGTGCTGCGCCTTCGTGATGCTCAGCCCGCTGGCGCGCGAACGCATCGATGCGACCATTAGCAGCAGTTTCGCCGCCGATCTGCGCAAATGGCTGCAAATCATGGAGACTTACGAAGCTGGCGGCCATGCCTATCACACGACGCTGCCGACCGATGCCTTGACCAAGACCTACAACGCCATGCTCGAGAGTCAGCGCTACGGCTTCGCGCGTTTGCGCCAGGAGCAGCAGGCGCTCGGCGATGCGGTCCGAGCCATGCTCGCCGGTCGGGGCTTCAAGAGCGTCGCGGCCAAGGGTTTCGAGGCCCCTGGCGTGGTCGTCAGTTACACCAGCGATCCCGGCATCCAGTCAGGGCAGAAATTCATCGCCGTCGGCGTGCAGTCGGCCTCCGGTGTGCCGCTGCAATGCGATGAGGGTGCGGATTTCAAGAGCTTCAGGCTCGGCCTGTTCGGGCTCGACAAGTTGCACGCCCTCGATCGCAGCGTGGCCACCCTTTCTGCAGCGCTCGACAAGATCCAGGCCGCTTGACGACACAGCATTTACAAGCCAGCAAGACAAGAAAGCCTGCCGCGTCGTAAGATTCTGTATCTTCGTCAAGTCAAGCAGGACTGCGCAATGACCCTGGGTTCAGACCCGCCTCCGGCGCCGTCTGGTGTCGCCTGGTTGTGTGCCCCCGGCCGGCTCGTGGCCTGACGGCATTCATGTTTCGAGCGTCGGCGGGAAATTGATGAAAACGACCGTGATTGCGGGAGCGTTGGGCTTGGCTGTGCTGGCCAGCGGCGGGCTGTATTACTACAAGCAGAAGCAGGAAGCCTCCGCCAAGACCGCCGCCGCTGGGGGCGGACCGAAACCAGTTGGAGGCTCGCGCGGCCCCGGCTCGGGAGGGCCGATCAGCGTCACGACGGTCAAGGCCGTTCGTCGCGATCAGGTGGTCGCCTTCGAGGCGACCGGCACGGTCAGCTCGCTGAATTCGGTAGACGTCAAGCCGCAGATCAGCAGCGTGATCACCCAGGTTCATGTCAAGGAAGGCCAGTCCGTCAAGCGCGGCGATCTGTTGTTCACGCTCGACAACCGCAGCGATGCGGTCAACTTGACGAAAACCCAGGCGCAACTGGCACGTGACCGCGCGGCGCTGGCCGATGCGCGGCGCCAGTTCGACCGCAGCCGCGATCTGCTGGCGCAGAAGTTCGTCTCGCAAAGTGCGGTCGACAGCAGCCAGACGCTGGTCGAGACGCAGCAGGCGGTTGTCGCGTCGAGCAAGGCTGCAGTCGACGCCGCGCAACTGAGCCTTGGCTACAACCGCATCAGCGCACCGAGCGCAGGTCGGGTCGGCGCGATCAATGTCTTTGCCGGCAGCTATGTACAGCCCTCGGGCCCTGCCTTGCTGACGATCACCCAGCTCGATCCGATCGCCGTCAGTTTCAGCCTGCCCCAGCGCAACCTCGGCGATGCCCTGCAAGGGCTTCGCGATGGCAAGCTGCCGGTGACCGCCAAGCTGCCCGATGGCGGCAGTGCCGGTGCCGTCGCTCCGCGTCTCGACGGGTATCTTCAGTTCATCGACAGTGTGGTCGATCAGGCGTCCGGCACCGTACGTGTCAAGGCGGTCTTTGATAATGCGAAGCAGCAGTTGTGGCCTGGCGCCTTTGTCAATGTGAGCATGGCGCTGCAGACCATCAAGGGCGCGATCGTCATTCCGCAGACCGCGATCGTCACCGGCCCGCGTGGCCGTTCGGTGTTTGTCGTCGATGCCGACAACAAGGCAGCCGCCCGGCCAATCGAACTTGTCTATTCGTCCGGCCCCGAAGCGGTTGTCACCGGAGTCGACGCAGGTTCAACGGTCATCGTTGATGGTCGCGAGAATGTCCGGCCAGGCAGCACCGTGGTCGAGCGTTCGACCAGACGGTCCGGCCCAGGCGGCCCGGGCGGCGCTGGCAGGCCGGACCGTGCCGGTGTTGCGGCCAGCGGTGCATCGGGTAGCACACCATGAACCTGAGTGAACTGTTCATCCGCCGGCCGGTGATGACGGTCCTGCTCAACCTCGCGATCCTGGTCGCCGGGGCCATCGCCTACAACCGCATCCCGGTCGCGGCGCTGCCGAGCTACAACACACCGATCATCAACGTCTCGGCCAATCTGCCCGGTGCGAGTCCCGAATCGATGGCGACCTCGGTCGCGCTGGTGCTGGAGAAGCAGTTCCAGACGATTCCGGGCCTGTCGATCATCAGTTCGACCAATACGCTCGGCTCGACCTCGGTGACCCTGGAGTTCGACGAAGGGCGCGACATCGATGCCGCGGCGGTCGACGTGCAGGCCGCGCTGCTGCGCGCGCAGCGTGGCCTGCCGCAGGAGATGACCTCGCTGCCGAGTTACCGCAAGGTCAACCCGGCCGATTCGCCGATCCTGTTCCTGGCGTTGACCTCGCCGTCGATGAATCTGTCGGATCTCAACGACTATGCCGAACACCTGATTCAGCCGAGTTTGTCCACGCTCGAGGGGATTGCCCAGGTCAACGTCAACGGCGCGAAGCGCTATGCGGTGCGCATCCAGGTTCGGCCCCAGGCCTTGTCGGCGCGCAACATCAGTCTCGACGAGTTGAGCGCTGCGCTGCGTTCGGCGAATGCCAATACGCCGGTCGGCACCCTCGAAGGCGACAAGCAGACGCTGACCCTGCAGGCCAATCGGCAACTGCGCAATGCCGCCGAGTTCGGCGATCTGATCGTCAGCAACCGGGGTGGCAATCCTGTCCGGCTGCGCGATGTGGCCAACGTGCAGGACAGCTACGAATCGGTCAAGTCTGCGGGCAACTTCAACGGGCAGAGCGCGATTTTCCTGTCGATCCAGCGCCAGCCAGACGCCAACACGGTGAAAGTCGTCGATGCGGTCAAGGAGCGCATTCAGGGCTTTCGGGCGCAGTTGCCGCAGTCTGTAAGCCTGGTGCTGGTAGGCGACCGCTCGCTGTCGATCCGCGAGTCGCTGCACGATGTCACGCTGACGATGCTCGGCACCATTGTGCTGGTGGTGCTGGTGATTTTCCTGTTCTTACGGCGTTTTGTCGCCACGGTGATCCCGACGCTGTCGTTGCCGGTTTCGCTGTTCGGCGCGATCGCCATGCTGTGGGCGTTCGGCTATACGCTGGACAACATCTCGCTGCTCGGTCTGACGCTCGCGGTGGGACTGGTCGTCGACGATGCCATCGTGATGTTGGAGAACATCATGCGGCATGTAGAGGAGGGCATGCCACCGTTCGAAGCGGCATTGCGCGGCTCGCGCGAGGTCGGCTTCACGATCATCTCGATCTCGAGTTCGTTGATCGCGGTTTTCATCCCGATCTTCTTCATGCCAGGCGTGATCGGCCTGCTGTTCCATGAGTTTGCCGTAATTGTCGGGCTGGCGATTCTGGCATCGGCGTTCGTCTCGCTGACGCTGGTGCCGATGTTGGCCGCCAAATTCCTGACCGACGATGCACACAAGAAACAGCCCGGGGCGCTGGTGCGAACCTTTGGCCGCATGTTCGATTCGATGCTCGGCGCTTACTCACGCAGCCTCGACGTAGCGCTGCGGCACCGCGGTATCGTGATGCTGGTGGCCGGGATCACCTTCGCTGCAACCGCCTACCTGTTCTACGCCATTCCGAAAGGATTTTTCCCACAGGAGGACATCGGCCAGATCCGTGTCTCCACCGAGGCCGCGGAAGATACGTCGTTCGACGAGATGGTCCGGCTGCAGGATCGGATCGTGGCTTTGCTGCGCGAGGATCCGAATATCGCGACCGTCAATTCATTCAACGGCGGCAGCGGCGGCGGTTCGCAGAATACCGGGCGCATGTTCATCAACCTGAAGCCGCTGGGTGAGCGCGAGCCGATGGCCAAGGTCGTCGATGAACTGCGGCGCAAGATGCGGCAGGTGCCAGGCATCTCCGTCTACCTGCAACCGGTTCAGAACTTGCGCCTGGGCGGGCGGCCCAGCAAGGCGCAGTTTCAATACATCCTGCAGAGCGTGCAGGCCGGCGAAATCAACGACTGGGCACTGAAACTGCAGGAACGGCTGCGTGCTGATCCGATGTTTCGTGATGTCACCAGCGATTCGCAGCTGAAAGGCCTGCAGGCCACGCTGAAAATCGATCGCGACCGCGCCAACACGCTCGGCATCTCGATCGACAACCTGCGGTCGACGCTGTACAGCGCGTTTGGCGAACGCCAGGTCTCGACGATCTACACCTCGGTCGACAGCTATCAGGTGATCATGGAACTGGAGCCGGCGGCGCGGCGGGACGAGCGCGCATTCTCCGACGTCTTCATGCGCTCGAATACCGGTGCACTGGTGCCGTTGAGCAGCTTCGCGACAGTCGAACGCAGCGTCGGCCCGACCTCGATCAACCACGTGGGGCAGTTGCAGGCGGTGACCGTCTCGTTCAACCTCGCACCGGGCGCCGCGCTCGGCGATGCGACAACCAAGATCGATGCCTACCGCACGCAGATCGGCATGCCAGCGTCGATCATCACGCGTTATGGTGGCGACGCCGCGGTGTTCAAGGATTCACAAGGCAGCCAGGCAATCCTGTTGATCGCCGCGTTGCTGGTGATCTATGTGCTGCTCGGCGTGTTGTACGAAAGTTATATCCATCCGCTGACGATTCTGGCCGGTTTGCCTTCGGCGGCGGTTGGCGCGTTGTTGACCTTGCAGATGTTCGGACAGGATCTGACGCTGATCGCGACCATCGGCATCCTGCTTCTGATCGGCATCGTCAAGAAAAACGCAATCATGATGATCGATTTCGCGCTCGATGCCCAGCGAACTCATGGCGCATCGGCGGCCGAAGCGATTCGCGAGGCCTGCGTGCTGCGGTTCCGGCCGATCATGATGACGACGCTGGCCGCGATGATGGGTGCTCTTCCGATCGCGATGGGGCTTGGCGCGGGTGCCGAGCTGCGTCAGCCGTTGGGTCTGGCGGTGGTGGGTGGTCTCGTGTTCTCGCAGGCGATCACCTTGTACATCACACCGGTGATCTTCATTGCGCTCGATCGCTTCAGTGGGCGGGGACCGGTGATGACGCCTGAGCACGCCTCGGAAGAACGGCCTGCCTTGTCGCACCAGCCAGGAGCCGTTTCAGCGAATCGTCTGGGCTGATCGGATCAGGAGACCGGCAGGCGTTTGCGCATGGTGATGCTGGTTGGCTGGTCGTAGCCGGGGTGCATCGTCTCGGCGGATTTCTCAAACCCGAGCGCGGCGAAAGCTTTGTGGTTTTCTGTCAGTTCGATCCGGGCCTGGAGTTCGAGAACTTGTCGTTGGTGCTGGCGAGCAATCTGTTCGGCGGCGGCCAGCAACTTGCGCGCTACCCCGTTTTTTGCGCCCAGATTCGGCGACGGCGATTTTCCCGACGTAGGCGCAATCCTCCCGAATGGCTACAAAGGCGCAGCCGATCAATGTCGTTCCTTCG
>JBBRID010000034.1:0-15483 GCA_038221635.1 Burkholderiales bacterium | reverse complement strand
CTGTCGACGATCGAGCGCGCTGACCGCATCGTCGCGATGCAGGATGGCCGCGTGGTCGAACAGGGCAGCCACGCCGAACTGCTGGGACACGGCGGACTGTACGCACGCCTGCATGTGCTGCAATTCGGCGGCGTCAACACCCCACACCCCAAAGGAGACCAGACATGAGCCATCCGATCAGCCGCTATCCGGTGCCCGCCCTCGCTGAGATGCCAGACGATATCCGCAGCAAGTTGCTGGAGGTGCAGGAAAAGGCCGGTTTCGTGCCGAACGTGTTCCTGACATTGGCGCACCGACCGGACGAGTTCCGCGCCTTCGTGGCCTATCACGACGCGCTGATCCTGCGGCCGTCGGGCCTGAGCAAGGGCGAGAAGGAAATGATCATCGTCGCCACCAGCGGCGCCAACCGCTGCCTGTATTGCGTGGTGGCGCACGGCGCGATCCTGCGCATCTACGAAAAAAATCCGCTGCTGGCCGATCAGATCGCAGTCAATCACCACAAGGCCGACATCTCGCCGCGCCAGCGCGCGATGCTCGATTTCGCGATGAAGATCTGCCTCGATTCGGCATTGGTCGGCGAGGCCGACTTCGAGCGCCTGGCCGGCCACGGCCTCACGGCCGAGGACGCCTGGGACATTGGTGCCATCACCGCGCTGTTCGGGCTGTCGAATCGCATGGCGAATCTGACTTCGATGCGGCCCAACGATGAGTTCTATCTGATGGGGCGACTACCCCGCGAGGCCAAGCCAGCCAAGGCCTGAATCGCTGAGCCGTGAGCCTGCCCGCGCTGGTTTTCTCGAACCACGGCCTGCGCCGCGCTGGCGGCATCGAGGCTTATCTCGCAACTCTGATTCACGGGCTGCACCAGCGCGGCATCCGCCCGACCGTGGTGGCCAAAAAGGTTGACCACACGATGACCGAGGCGGGCTGGGTCGATAGCGTCGAGCCGTTCATGTTCGGCGTGCCGGTCAAGCTGCGTGACCGCTGGTTCGACTGGCAGCTGCGCCGTCTGAAAGCACGCCGCGGCTGGTTTCCGCTGATTGCGCTGAACCAGACCGCAGCGGCCGATATCGCGATCTGCGGCAGCAACCATCCGGCGCATCTGGCGGCAATGCAGCAAAGCGACCTGCGCACCAGCGACCGCTGGAAGATCGGTCTCGAACGCCAGCACCTCGAACGCTCCCGCGTGATCGTTGCGCATTCGCGCCTGCTGTCCGAGCAGGTGCAGCAGCATTACGGCATCGCACCGGACAAGATCGTCGTTGCCTATCCGCCGGTGGATGTCGAGCGATTCTCGCCGGTGTCGCCGCAGGCCAGGGCACAACTTCGGCAACAACTCGGCCTGCCCGACGATCGCCCGGTTTTTTTGCTGGTCTCGACCGGCCACGCGCGCAAGGGGCTGGACATCGCGATCAAGGCCGTTGCACGGGCCAGCCGGCCCTGCCTGCTGGTGACCGTCGGTCGGCCACCGGATGTCGATTCACCGAATCTGAAATACCTGGGTTATCGCAGCGACATCGAGGATGTCTACCGCGCAGTCGACGCCACCTTGCTGCCCTCCCGCTACGAACCCTTCGGCCTGGTCGGCGTCGAGTCGGTGTTGTGCGGCACGCCGGTGCTGATCGAACGCCGGGTCGGCTGCGCGGAAGTGCTGTTGCGGCCAGCCGCACTGGCGTTCGATCTCGGCGACGACAGCAGTCTGACAACCGCCATCGAATCGGCACTGGCGCGCTGGCAACGCGATGAACTGCGCATTACCGATCCGCGCGCATCGCTTGCATATGATCCCTCAGTGCAGGCGCACCTCGATCTGCTGCTGGATTGGGTCGGCCGCCTGCGCGCCGAACGCGATCAGGTGGCGGCGGGCTGAATCAGGTCGAGCAACTGCCGCAGCACCTTGGCCGGCGCCATCCCTTCCAGGCATTCGCTGCGGCTCTCGCGATGATCGTCGCAGCCGGCACGGCCGCATGGCACGCAATCGTCACCAGGTCGTGACGGACCCTGAATCAGGATCACCTTGCCGATGCGCTGCACGCGTTCGGGTTCGTCGCCGCGCAGATTCCAGGGCTGACCGGCCGGATGTGCCTGCGGCCACGGACCCCAGGTGGTTGGGCGGGTCGGCCCGAACAACGCCAGCACCGGCGTGCCCACCGCAGTGGCCAGGTGTGTCACCGATGTATCGGGCCCGATGTAGGCACGTGCGTCGCCAAGCAGCGTTGCAACCTGCGCCAGCGAAATGCCTTGCGATGCATCGAGCAAGGCCGGTGCCGGTGCCAAGTCGCGCAGTTGCGCGACGATCTCCTGATCGCGTGGCGCGCTCGAGCCGGTCAGCACCACTTGGTGGCCGCGTTCCAGCAAGGCTCCGATGAATGTCCGGAAGTGTTCCACCGGCCATTGTTTGTAGCGCCACATCGAGGGCGCATGAACAACCAGGTAACCGGGCCGCAAGGCCTGCTGCAAATCGTCCGGCAACGGCATGGCGGCGGGCGGGCGCGCCGATACCGACGGCAACTCGGACAACGCGATCCACGGCTCGATCAGCAACAGTTTCTCGAGCACTGTGTGGCGATTGTGGTCCGCGACGACGCGGTGCGTCGCAATCTTGTGCTTCCACCAGCTGCCATGACCGGTGCCTGCTTGCGGCGACACGCTGCTGCGCGTACGGGCCGCGAGCCAGCCGTACAGAGCCGGGCGATCGCCGGCCTGCGTGACCAGCGCCAAGTCGTAGCGCCGCCACAACCTCCGCAGCAGGCTCAGCTTGGCGCCCAGACCATCGCCGCGCCGCACCTCGATTCGCTCGTCGATCTCCGGATTGCCTTGCAGAAGCGCCAGCGTGCCGGCAAAGCCGAGTATGGCGACATGCGCCTGCGGCCAGCGAGCGCGGATCGCGCTGATCAACGGCGTGGTCAGCAACACGTCGCCGAGTTGCTGGGTCGCGATAATCAGGACTCGGCGGGGAGGCTCCAAGACAGGATGAATACTGAAAGATGACATGCACATTGTGCTACTGGCCCAGTGCATCACCGAAGCATGCGTGAGCGCTCGCGACAACCGGCGCTATCTGTCTGCGGCCGGGCGAAAGAAGGTATTGAATCTGGCCGCCTACCTGAATGCACTGGGACACGAGGTCAGCATCCTGTCGAACTCGTACGCCAAGGGCAGCTATTCGTTGATGGTCGAGAAGATCGACGAGCGGCTGACGGTGTTTCACGCACCGACCTGGGCAGTCGGTCGATTCACACCGTTCCGGCGCGTCCTGGCCACGCTGTTTACCCTGCGCTGGCTGATCCGGCAGCGCATGCAGATCGACCTCGCCATCACCTACAACTACCATCTCGAATACGCGTTGCCGGCGTTGTGGGCTCGGCGCCGCCACGCCCTGCCCTTTGTGCTCGACTACGAGGATGGCCTGTATCTGGTGCGGCACTACCAGCGCCCGATCTACCGCTGGATCGAGCGTGCGGTGTACCGCGCGTGCTCGGCGGTGATCGTCGTGAACCCGGGCTTGCGAACGCACATGCTTGCCTGCGGCATCGACAAACCCACGGCAGTGATCCACGGCTATTTCAACGACGCCAGTGTCGCGGGTCTGAGCGCATCACCTGGCACGCAGCGCGAGGTGCTTTTTGCCGGCAACTTCTCGCGTGGCTTCGGTTTCGACGAGTTGCAACGCTACATCGAGCACTGCCCCGAAGGCTGGCTGCTGAATGTCTGTGGGCGCGCCGGACCAGCCGAAACCGAATCCATTCGCCGGCTGTGCGAAGGCCACGAGCGCGTCAACTTTCTGGGCTTCGTCTCGGACGACATTCTGGACGGATTGCGGACGCGGGCCATGGCGGTGATCCTGCTCAATGACGAAGCATCCGATTTCAACCAGACCAATTTCCCGTCCAAGCTGTTCGACTACCTGTCGGCCGGCAAGATCATCGTCTGCACCGCGAATCCGCTGCTGGCCGACTACGCAGGGCTGAGTTGCATGGTGCAAATGGGGTCGATCGAGGGGGAGTTTGCGCAACTGAGCGAGCGGCTCAAAATCGCGCGCTTTGTGCCCGCCGAAGTGGATGCGCTGCACCATGACAAGCTCTCGAGGCTTCGGGTGCTGCTTGAGAACGTCCAGGGCTCGGCAAACCACCTATGAACGCGCTTCGTGTTGTATGGGTAGGAGCGGCTTCAGCCGCGCTTAAGGGTTTCACGCGGACCGCAAGCGCGGCAAGCCGCTCCTACGAAGGCCAGACCCTGTGTTCTGTGGGAGCGCCTTCAGCGCATTAATCGGCCCGCCGCCGCAAATCGTGGCGAAGGGAACACCAGTACGGAGATGGCAGCGCACCAAAAACGTGCGAATGAAAAATCTTTGTGTCAATCACTTAGGATGTGTTCCTTGAGAGGCGCGATCCGTCGATCACCACAACGTCAGTACAAGGGGCCAGTCTTGGCCCCACGCAGCCGCCATCGGCCCTTGCGCAACGCCCAATCCAGCCCACTCGAGCGCTCAGGTTCGGGCAACTGCTGGGTTGCCTGCGCGGCCGGCTGGCCGCGGCGCAGATAAAAGCGATCGAAGGTCGATTGGGTGATGCCCCATTTGTGCAGGAACTGGCCTCTGCCGTCGTTTTTCACGACCTTGCTGGTCGACTTGCACTGGAAGTGATAGACCAGTGAGTCACCAACACCGATGAAATGCCGGCAGCCCGCATGCCACAGCTTCATCGAAAAATCGTTGTCGCTGCTCATGCCCGGACTCAGTTCGGTGCTGTAGCCACCGAGCTTGAACCACCAGTCGCGGTGCACCAATGTCGGCGGCCAGGTGGCGCCCAGCCAGTCGGCACGCTTCAGCGTGCCCACAGCAGCAAGCAACCCTTGTTCCTTGAAGTTGCCGACCGCGTCGCCATAGTCGCCGACGACAACACAGGGATTGCCACTATCGCGCGGCTCGATCATCGTCCCCGACAGCATGAGCAAACTGCCATCGAGCAACTGCCGGCGCGCCATCAGCGCGGTATCCCAGCCCGGGCAGACGTACATGTCGTCATTCAGATAGACGATCAACTCATGCTCGGCCAGCATCGCCGATCCATTCACGGCCAGGCAGATGCCGATGTTTTCGGTGCTGAAGGTGGCGTCCAGCCCCTGCGCTCGCACCCAATCGGCGCTGCCGTCGCTGCCATCATTGACGTGGACGATGATCTGGTGCGGCCACGCCGAATGGCGGCGGATGCTGTCGATGCACAGCTTCAGGTGGTCGAGGTTGTTCCAGGTCGGGATCAGGATCGAGAACATGGCAGGCGTTTGTTCAGGCGTCGCACTGCGGAACCGGTGCGGCGACGCCGGGGAGCCAGATCGGCCAGCCGAGCAACTCGGCGAGCCGGCAGACGACCCATTGCGCCTCGGCAACGTTCATACCAGACGCGTCGGTCATCAGCCCGCGGTGGCAGCGTTCGAGCACGTCGGCTTCGGTGACGCCGAGATCGAACAACATCGTGCGGGCGTGATCGGTCAACATGGTGGCCAGGTCTTCACAGAATTCATAGCGTTCACCAATCACCGATCGCGACGCATTCGGCTTGACACGTCCTGGGTCGAGAAACAGTGCGATGAACGATGGCGGGATCTCGATCTGGTAGTCGTCGTACATGAGTGGGATGGGGGTGTCCGAAAGACGTTCACCGGTCCGGTGTTCGCGCGTTCTTGACGTTCCCGGGTCGGGGCGAGGGATGGCGCAGCAGGCTCAATTCTGGATTGTCCCGCGAACTAGTGTAGTGTTCGACGCTGTGTGGAACTGAAAAAAACCCATGGATTTGTCGTCGTGGCTAGGCGCAAACCGCAGCGATACCCGAAGGTATCGCGAGGATTTGCAACGCCGCCAGGGCGGCAAAGACGCGGTTTTATGTTCCACATAGCGTCGAACACTGCACCAGAGTGTCGTGCTGCAATCCTTGGTAGTCGCCCCGCACACCTCGCCCCGTCTTGGCCACCGATGTGGGGCCCTTCTCGTCGTTGCACCTCGGGTGGGTCACGGCGCAGCAAGACCGATGAAATCATGGCTTCGATCCGATTCCACCCCCTATTGAAACTCGACCGGCGACGCGCTTTCGCGACGGCAATCTGCAGCTTGCTTGTCACCGGCCTGACGGCGCTGGCACTGATGTTCGTCAGCGCCGATGTCGGCGCCCGCGACGCCAACAGCGAGCGTCGTCAGCAGGCCACAACCGTCGTCGGCCAGTTTCTGCAAGCGCTGCAGGATGCCGATGCGGATGGGGTCTACCGTTACTCAACCGGTGACTACTGGCGCGAGTTCGACCGCGCGAAGCAGGCCTCCGATGACCTCCCGACGTTCTTGCGTCGATCGGCCCAACGCCCGACCGAGCATCTGGTGTCGTGCTCGGCATGTCTGAAGCAGCAATGCTGGACCTTGGCCAGCATGAAGACGCAAGGCCCGCCACCGGTGCGGGATACGGTGTTGTTCCTGACCCGCCAGACCGCGGAAGGTATTCGGGTCTATGGTTCATACCAGTGGACCAAGGAGAACCAGGCCACGTTCGACGCCATGGAGGGCGGTATCTGCCGATAGGCGCCATCTCGGACAGCCGCGCCGACGCCGCGCTCTACAAGGTCGCCGTGCGCGCCTTGTGTGAATTCACCGCCAAGCAAGGTGATCTGGATCTGCGGTTCACACCGGCGGCGACGGCGCTCGAAGGCATCAACGGGCATCAGGCGGTAGCGATGCGCCGCAGTCACGGCTACGAGTCTGAAATCAGCCTCGACGGCATCTGCGAAAACCTGCACCTGCGTGGCCGAGCCGACGGTTTCGATCCACGGCAGAACCGGCTCGAGGAAATCAAGACCTACCGCGGTGATCTGGACGCGATGCCGGCCAATCGACGCCATCTGCATTGGGCGCAGGCCAAGGTCTATGGCGCCCTGTTGTGCCGGGCGCGAAACCTGGCCCAACTCGACGTCGCACTGATCTATTTCGACGTCGACAGCCAGCTCGAGACCCTGCTGGTGGAAAGCCACAGTGCTTCTGCGCTGGAAGCATTTCTCGTCGACCAATGCCGCCGCTTTGCCGCGTGGGCCACGCAAGAGCTGGCGCATCGTTCGGCCCGCAATGCGGCGCTGACCGACATGCAGTTTCCACACCCGGTGTTTCGCCGCGGGCAGCGCGAGTTGTCGGAGTCGGTCTACAAGGCCACGATCGCCGGCCGCTGCCTGATGGCGCAGGCGCCGACCGGCATCGGAAAGACCGTCGGCACCTTGTTTCCGATGCTGAAGGCCTGGCCAGCGCGTGCCCTCGACAAGGTCTTTTTCCTGACCGCCAAAACGCCAGGCCGCGGGTTGGCGTTGCAGGCCCTGCGGACGATTGCCGGATCCCACCAGGCAATGCCGTTACGCGTCCTCGAGCTGGTGGCCCGCGACAAGGCCTGTGAGCACCCGGACAAGGCCTGCCACGGCGAATCGTGCCCATTGGCGCGCGGCTTCTACGACCGCCTGCCGCAAGCCCGCGAGGCGGCGTTGGCAGTGGCGACACTGAACAAACCCGCGTTGCGCCAGGTGGCGCTGGCGCACGAAGTCTGCCCCTATCACCTCGGCCAGGAACTGGTGCGCTGGGCCGATGTCGTGGTCGGCGACTACAACCACTTCTTCGATCTGAATGCGCTGTTGCACGGGTTGACGCTGACCGATGGCTGGCGTGTCGGTCTGCTGGTCGACGAGGCGCACAACCTGGTCGACCGGGCGCGCGCAATGTACTCGGCCGAGTTGCGGCTGTCGGATTTGTTGTTGTTGCTTGGCAAGCCACCACACGACGTGCGGCCGAGCCTGCACCGGCTGGCCGCCTGCTGGGACGCACGGGTACAAGCACAAACCTCGGCTCATGCCGTGTACGACGAATTGCCAGGTGCGTTGTTCAACGCCTTGCAAAATTTTGCAACGGCGATGGGCGATCACTTGCTGGAGCAGAACAAGACGCGAAGCGAACCCGACCCGGCACTGCTGCGCTTCTATTTCGACGTGTTGCATTTTCTGCGGTTGCATGAGGCCATCGGTGACCACTCACTGATCGACCTGAGCTTGCACAACGATACAACCTATGCGCTCGCTGGCGGCGACAGTGTCTGGTGCCTGCGCAACGTGATCCCTGCGCCGTTCCTGCGATCGAGGTTTTCGGCCTGCTCGACCAGTACGTTGTTCTCGGCCACGTTGCAGCCGACCGCCTATTACCGCGACCTGCTCGGACTGCCCGTCGACAGCCTGGAAATCGATGTCGAATCGCCATTCGACTGTGGTCAGCTGCAGGTACGGCTGGTCACCGACATCTCGACCCGATGGGAAGAACGCGAGCGTTCAGTCGGACCGATCGTCGAGCTGATTGCCACCCAGTACGCGCAAGCACCAGGCAACTACCTCGCCTTCGTCAGCAGCTTCGACTATCTGCAGAAGATCGCCGAACGCCTCTCGATCGCACACCCGCAGCTGCCCCAGTGGACCCAATCGCGCTCGATGAACGAGGCCGCGCGGGACCAGTTTCTCGACCGCTTTCGCCCCGATGGGCAGGGCATTGGCTTCGCCGTGCTCGGCGGCGCCTTTGCCGAGGGCATCGACCTGCCGGGCCGCCGCCTGATCGGTGCCTTCGTCGCGACACTCGGCATGCCTCAATGGAATTCGGTCAACGAAGAATTCAAGCGGCGGATGGCGATCTGTTTCGGCGAGACCTTCGGCCACGACTACACCTATCTGTACCCGGGCCTGCAGAAGGTCGTCCAGGCCGCCGGCCGGGTCATCCGCACCAGCGACGACCACGGCGTGGTGTGGTTGATCGATGACCGTTACCGGCGGTCCAAGGTGCGACGACTGTTGCCGAGGTGGTGGCGGGTCGACGCGTGAGCTTGCACCGATCCCGGCCTACTTGGTGTCCTCGATGCGCTTGAGCAATGCGGCGTATTTGCTGCCGTATTTTTCCCGAACCGGTTGCGTGGCGGCATAAAAGGCGGCCTTGTCGGTTTCGACAAACTGCACGCCAGCAACCTTCAGTTTTTCAGTGGCTGCGCCGACATAGGCGTCCCACAGAGTCCGCTGCTCGATCTGGGTTTCACGCGCGAGCTTCTTGACCAATGCCTGATCTTCAGCGGTCAACGTGTCCCAGGTGCGCCGCGAGAACACGAAGATCTCCGGGATGATCAGGTGCCCGGTCATGCTGTACACCTTGCTCACGGTGTAGTGATTCTGGGCCAGCAGCGTCGGCGGGTTGTTTTCGGCACCGTCGACGATCCCGGTCTGCAGCGCGCTGTACAACTCGTTGAAGCCCATCGCGATTCCGTTGCCCCCCATCGCGTTCATGGTCTCGACGAAGAGCGGATTGCCCATCATCCGGATCTTCATGCCTTTCAGGTCGGCGGGCTTGGTGACGGCCTTTTTCGCATAGACATTGCGGGTACCGGCGTCCATCCAACCCAGCACCACCAGCTTCGACTGCGGGCTGGCGCTGATGCGCTCGAGCAGTTCCTGACCGATGGGACCGTCGATGACCTTGCGCATGTGCGCCTCGTCACGAAACACATACGGCAGATTGAAGACATTCAGTTCATCAACCACCGGCCCCATCGCGCCGACCGAGATGCGTGCAATCTGCAACGCGCCCAATTGCGCCTGCTCGATCATTTCTTTCTCGCCGCCCAACTGCATGGACGGATACATCTGGATGCTGATGCGGCCGTTGGTTGCCGCCTCCAGCTTTTTGCCCATGCGTTGAACCGCCTCGACGGTGGGATACCCCAGCGGGTGTACATCGGAGGCCTTCCATACCGTCTGTGCGTGCACCGCTGGCGCTGCGCCGCTGAACACTGCCAGCGTGGCTGTAGCGATCATCAAGAACTTGCGAATCTGCATGTGATGTCTCCTGGTTGTTGTCATGGCAATCGGCTGGACGACCGGCGTGCCGAAATCGCGTCCCGCGCTGGCAGGCAGCGCGATGCGTGGGGTCGGTTAACCGTCGTTCATTGGGTGGCCGTCAATCCACCGTCCAGGTACAACACCTGGCCGGTCACAAAGGCAGCCGAGAGGCTGCAAAAAAAGAGCACGGGACCGATCACGTCGTCGGGTGCGGCAACACGCCCCAGGGGGATGCGCTCCAGTACGCGGGCGTAAACCTCGGGGTTCTCCAGCCAGTGGCGCCCCATTTCGCCGCGCACCACCGTCGGCGCGACGCCGTTGACGGTTATTCCGTGCGCCGACAATTCGACGGCATGCTGCTTGATCAGCATGACCAGCGCCCCCTTCGTGGCGCAGTAGGCCGAGTAACCGCGATCGCGCATGCCGAGTTGCGCGCGCACCGACAGCAGGTGCACCTGGCGACCCGGAGCGCGCCCGGCGACCACCGCCGCGCGCTGGTGCTCCGCCGCTGCCTGAGCCAGGAACATCGCCGCCTTCAGATTGATCTGCACCACCTCGTCGAAAGCTGCTTCGCTGACCTCGCCGATGCGCTGCTCGATCTGCATGCCCACGCAGTTGATCAACAGATCGAGGTGGCCGAAGTGCTCGGCCACTGCATCGACCGAACGTCGGATGTCGTCGGTCCGGTGCGCATCCATCGCCAGACCCAGCGCCTCATGGCCGGCATGCTGCAACTCGTCCGCCAGCGCCTGTGCCTTCGTCAGGTTGCGGCCGGCAATGGCCACGCGTGCACCCGCGCGTGCCAGCCCCCAGGACAAGGCACGGCCGATGTCACCATAGCCGCCGGGAACGTAGGCCACGCGACCCGTCAGGTCGAACGGCGATGAAGCATGCTTGATTTCAGTCATCGCTCAGTCCATGTGCAAGCCACCGTTGAGATCGATCAGCTCACCGGTGATGAAGCCGGACATCGGCGAGACCAGAAAACTCACCACATGGGCAAACTCCTCAGGCTCGCAAAAGCGTCCGACCGGGATTTGCTGCAGCAGCGCCTGGCGCTGCGCTTCGCTCAGCTGCTCGGTCACCATCGGGGTTCGCACATAGGCAGGTGCAATCGCGTTGGCCGTGACACCGTGGGCCGCCAGTTCGCGAGCCAGCGAAAAGGTCAGTGCAGCGAGGGCGCCCTTCGACACCGAATAGGCCGTGCCGGCCGTCAGTCCGCCGGTCTTGCTGGCCAGCGAGCCGACATTGACGATGCGGCCCCAGCCGGCAGCTTTCATTCCTGGCACCACACAGCGGGACCAATACATCGCGCCGTCGAGATTGACCGCCATCACCTGCCGCCATTCGACGGCTGCAGTCGCCTCGATCTTGTGGTTGGACAAGATGCCGGCGTTGTTGACCAGCACGGCAACCGGCCCGAGCGCCTGCTGCACCGCCTGATGGGCACGCTGGACATTCGCCTCGTCGCGGATGTCGCAAGGCACGGGCAGCACGCGGCTCCCCCACTGCGCCTGCTGTGCGTCGAGTGCCTGCGCATTGACATCGATCATCGCAACCCGACACCCCTGAGCCAGCAAGCCCTCCACCGCGGCACGCCCCATCGTTCCACCCGCGCCGGTGACAACGGCTACCTTGTCCTGCAATGTCTGCTTGTTCATGTATCCAGGATGCTCTTGCGGCCGAACAGACCGCGTGACCGAAACGTGACCACGCCGATGAACAGCAGGTACATCGACATCAACGACCACTCCGAGGCAAAGGCCGCGCTCAGGCCGACCACCATGCCGACCAGCAGACCGGCGATCACCGCGCCCCACAACGAGCCCACACCGCCCAGCACGATGACCAGGAAGGCCGGCACCACGGCGTCGACGCCGACTTGCGGCCGGATGCCCCAGATCGGCGCCATCACGACCCCTGCCAGCGCTGCCAGCGCCACGCCGAGCGCGAAGACCGCTGCGCGCAGTCGACTCAGGTTGATGCCGAGGGCGCGCACCATTTCGCTGTCGTGTGCACCGGCTTTGATGATGGCGCCATAAGGCGTCTTCTCCAGAAACGCCCAGAGCGCTCCGATAGCGACCACGGCAAAGGCGCAGGCGTAAAAGCGATAGGTCGAATAGATCAGGTCGCCCATCAGAAAGGCGCCGGACAGGGCCGCCGGCAGCGGCAACTGCTGCTCGTTGCTGCCCCACACCAGCCTGATGCCTTCCTCGATCACCAACGCGGCACCGAAGGTCAGCAGCAGGCCGTAGAGCGGATCACGCCCATAAGTTCGGCGCAAACACAGCTCCAGCAACAACCCGAACAGCCCCACCAGAACCGGCGCGAGGAACAAGGCCAGCGCATAACGCAGGCCCACCGGCAGCGCCATATACGCCGCCTGCACCTCGGGGAACCAGCCCAGCTTCGGCGCGGCGACGAACAAGGCTGCGTACATGCCCAGTGCGAACAACGAGCCGTGCGCCAGGTTAATGGTTTCCATCACGCCGACGATCAGCATGAAGCCCAGTGCGACGAGCGCAAACAACAGCCCCAGCGCCAGGCCGTTCACCAGATAAGGCAGCAGGTCGAACATGGGTGCGCGCAGCCGCCGACCTCAGCGCTCGTAGCTGGGGGTGGCTTCGTAGGACTCCAGCTTGCAGGCCTGAGCCGCGCCGCGGTCGATCACATCCTTCGGCTCGCTCTGTGCCAGGACCTTGAAGATGTCGTTCTTCTCGGCCGGTGCATCGTTGTAGCTGGCCAGGTAGATGGTTTGCTCGCAGTGGTGCGTGACCGGGTCGATGTAGGCGTCGAAATGCTGCAGCCGGTCGACCGCGCTCATCTTGCGGCCTTCCAGCTTCTTGATCACGGCCAGATTGTTGGTCGTGCCGGCTTCCTGTACGCAGCGCAGCAGTTCACGGGTGGCCATGTAGCCGTTATGGAAGACGTTGCCCGGGACACTGATGGCCATACCCGGAAACTGCTTCTGATAAGCCGCGACGAACTCCTTCACGCCGGGCAGATCGAGGCGGTAATACCAGGTGGTTCCGAAGACGCCGAAGATCTGCTCCGGACCCAGGCCGTAGACATCGGGCCAGTCTTGCTGGTTGTTGACCCAGGCCATCTTCTTGTGCAGGCCGAGCTGCACCACCTGCTGGCGCAGCGCCTTGATGTCGTCGCCGCCGATGGCGGTGGCGACCACCTGCGGCTTGAGCTGTTGCAGCTTGAGCAGATAGGACGAAAAGTCGCGCGTGTTCTGCGGCACCAGCAACTCTTCGACGACGCGCCCGCCATTCGCTTCGACGATGCTGCGGGTGGCCTTGCTGGTGCTGTGGCCCCAGACGTAGTCGTTGGTCAGCAGCACCCAGTCCTTGCCGCTGGACTTGATGGAGTTACGCACGGTGGCCTGCGCGAAGTTGTTGCCGTTGCCGTCCCAAACAAATTTGACGCGGTGGCAATCCTTGCCCGATTCCGTCGGCGAGCTGCTGTTGGTATTGAGGAAGATGCAGCCGTATTTCTGGGCCACCTGCGAAATGGCATTGGCCACGCCCGAGTGCACTGCACCGATCATGAAGGCCGCTTCATTGCGGTTGATCATGCGCTCGGCCACCCGCGAGCCAGTGGCCGGTGTGGTCTCGGTGTCCATGTGGATGGCCTCGATCGGCCGGCCGAGCACGCCGCCCTTCTCGTTGAATTCCTTGATGGCCATCATCGCGCCCAGCCGCTCCATGCCGCCACTGGCCGCGTACTGACCCGAGGCGTCCATGGTCAGGCCGATGACCAGTGGCTTGGAGCTCGCGCTTTGGGCCCAGACGCGGTTGTGCGTCCATGGACCGTAGAAGGTAGCAACGCCGGCCGCGGCACTGGTGGCGAGGAAGCGGCGGCGGCTGGCGCTGCGGGTATTGTCTTGCTGGTTCATGATTTGTCTCCAGGGGGTTGAAGATGCGGTCTTCGCCGCTCAGTTCGGATGGGGGTCAAAATTGGATTGACTCAGCGAGGCACGATCTGCACGTCGTTGAGCTTCTCCTGCGCCTCGAACATCGAAGCGATGAAGCGGTCGCCGAGACCCAGATTGGCGGCCTGCACAAAACTCTGGTGGGCGGCTTCGGCGATGAAGCTGCTGGTCGGCAGCATTTCGGTGAAGTGGGTGTAGTAGCGCAGGTCCTTGCGCGCGTTGCCGATCGCGAACTGCAGGCCGCCGAGATCACCTTGCAGTGCACGGCCAAGCATCATCTGGAAGATGCCCGAGTTGACGCCGCCCGCGGACACCACCTCGAACAGCTTGTCCAGCGACAGGCCCGATTTGGCCGCCGCTGCCACCGCCTCGGCAATTGCCGCGGCGGTGGTCATCGCCAGCATGTTGTTGATCAGCTTGAGCACGTGACCATGGCCGGGCGGGCCGACGTGGATGATGTTTTCGCAGAACGCCGCCAGGATGGGGCTGGCCCGGGCAAAGTCTTCTTCGGTGGCGCCCACCATGGTGTTGAGCCGGCCTTCTTCGGCCTGAATCGGCGTGCGCGCCAGCGGCGCGTCGACATAAGACACGCCGCGGGCGACGAAGGCCTCGCGGATGCGCGCCGCCGAGGCAGGCTCGGCGGTGGAGGTATCGATCACCAGCAAACCCGGCGCGGCAGCAGCCAGCAAGCCGTCATCACCGTGCACGACTTGCTCGACTTCAGGCGTGCCGGTGACGCACAAGACGACCGCCTCACAGCCCTCGACCAGTTCGGCGCGGCGGCTGACTTCAACCGCGCCCGCAGCGACCAGATCGGCCAAACGGCTGCGGTCACGGTGCACCATGAAGCTCAAGCCGTAGCCCTTGGCCAGCAGGTTCCTGGCCATTCCGTGGCCCATCATGCCCAGGCCGATGAAACCGATCTTGCCTTTGGTGTCGCTCATGGCGTTGTCTCCTTCAGTGGTTCTGGAATCCGGCGCGCCTCGCGCCACAGGCTGATCAGGCGCTGGTATCGCGCCGCGACCTCGGCGACCACGCCCGAGTCGTCCAGGGTGCCCGCGAACCAGGCCGCTGCCGCATCGGCGAACAGCGTTCGGCCGACGGCGAAACCACGGCACAGCGACTGTCCGGCCGAGGCCTGGAAGCCTTGCCAAAGCTGCTCCTCGCTGGCTTCCATGCCCAGCAGTAACACGCCATGGCAATGCGGATCGCGATCCTTGATTACCGCCTCGAGCGCTGCCCATCCGGCCAGGTCGGGAGGCGGCAGCTTCCACCAATCGGGGTAGATGCCGGCGGCATAGATCTGGGCGACGCCGCGCGCCAGGGTGTCGCTGGCACTCGGCAATTCACGCGGCGGAATCAGTTCCAGCAGCCACTCGTGGCCGGTGTCCTGGCAGGCACGGGCCAGTTCGGCCACGCGCCCCAACTGCTGGCTCGTCAATGTCGAATCGTCGTCGGGATGGTGCGACAGCAGGCACTTCACGATGTGTTCGCGCGGCCAGGTGCGCAGCGCCAGGCCGAGTTGCTCGCCCTCCTCGAAGACCAGCGGGCGTGAACCCGGCCGCTCGACCGGGCGCGCAATCCATGTATCGCTACCGGTCAGCCGGCACAAGTCGGCGCCACCATATCGGCCATCCAGGATGACACCGGGCAGCGGAAAGTCG
>JBBRID010000033.1:0-15568 GCA_038221635.1 Burkholderiales bacterium | reverse complement strand
CTCATCGTAGTTTCGAAGGCCGCGTGGATCGTCGTACCAAAGCAGGTTCAATTGCGGGCAGCCCTCTCGCAGCTCGAGCAGTTTGTCGACCTGCTCCTGATCCTCGACGATCGCCATCGTCACGTCGGCGTTGTTGATAGGGAAACTGAACTCCGCGGCGGCGGCGTCCTGGTAGAGCGGAATTGGCACCGCACCCAGCGTCTGCGCCGCCAGCATCGAGGCATACAGGCGTGGCCGGTTGTCGCCGACGACGACGATGTGGTCATCGCGCTTGAGTCCTGCCGCCGCCAATCCGCCGGCCAGCTCACGAACCAGCGTTGCGAGCATCGACCAGCTCGAGGTTTGCCAAATGCCGTAGACCTTCTCGCGCATAGCAGCTGCCTGTGGCCGTTCGGCGGCATGCTGGAGCAACAGTCGCGGGAAAGTGGATAGCACTGCGGGTCTCCTGACGGGTCGATGCGTGCGAATCGTCGGGGTCGCCGACGAAGAGTCGTTTGCAATGTAAGTCCAGGTTTGACGCCAACTTGTCGTTCTGACGACAATCCTAGGGTCTGCCCGCTCAGGTGTTTCCCGATATGCCGTCGATTCGTAACCAGCCGATTCCAACCTCGCCGCAAGGCCATACCGATCTTTCAGGGCAGTCTCGTCCCGCGCTGCTGGCCCGGGCCCGTCACGCCACCGAGGCCGAAATGGCCGACATCCCGTGGCTTGTTCCGCTGCGCGGCGACGAGCGTCGGCGTGTGGTCGACGGCCTGCAGGTCGTGCAGGTCGACACGGGCGAGTTGCTGTGTCGAGTGGGCCGCCAGGCTAGTTTCTGGTTCGGTGTGATCGACGGGTTGCTGAAGATGAGCAACGACTCGCACGAAGGCATCCCGATCACCTTCACCGGCATCCCGCCGGGCGGCTGGTTCGGCGAGGGCACCGTTTTGAAGCGTGAGGTGTTCCGCTACAACATCGAGGCGCTGCGCAAGAGCGTGGTGGCCGGGATCAGCGTCGAAACCTTCCACTGGCTGATCGATCGCAGCATCCCGTTCAACCGGTTTGTGACCCAGCAACTCAACGAACGCCTGGGTCAGTTCATCGCGGCACGGGAAATCGATCGCATGAGCGATCTCGATGCCCGTGTGGCACGCAGCTTGGCTGCCTTGTTTCATCCGGTGCTGTATCCCGGCGTGGGAGAACTTCTGCGGATTACCCAGCAGGAACTGGGTTACCTGGTCGGCCTGTCACGCCAGCGAGTCAACGAGGCGTTGCGGGCGATGCAGCGGGCCGGTGTGATCCGCATCGAATACGGCGGCGTTCGGGTGCTGGACCTGGCCGCGTTGCGTCGATATCGGCATCCCTGAGCGGGGCCGACCCGTCAGGGATTCGATATTCCGGCTGCGACATGGCCTGACGGCACGTGCAGCGAGGCATTTTCGATGTGGCCGGTCTGGTCGTCGAAAAAGAAATCGGGCTCGAATTCGCGCAAAAACTCGCCCTTAGGCAAACCGCCCAGAAACATCGCCTCGTCGATCTCGATGTTCCAGTCCATCAGCGTGTGGATGGCGCGCTCGTGCGCCGGGGCACTGCGCGCCGTGACCAGCGCGGTGCGGATGCGCATGCCGCCCGCGGGATACTGCTGCAAGCGCTGCAGCGCCAGCAGCACCCGCTTGAAGGGCCCGGCGGCCAACGGATGGCTGGCGCGATCTCGCTCGTGGGCCTGGAACGCATCGAGGCCGCCGGCCTGGAAAACCTGCTCCGCCTCGTCGGAAAACAGCACCGCGTCGCCGTCGAAAGCAATCCGGACTTCGTGCGGGTGGGCGTCCGACGCACGCTTGCTGTTTGGAAAGACGCGTGCGGCCGGAACTGCGCACTGCAAGGCCGATCGCACGTCGGCCTCGTTGGTCGAAAGAAACAGATTCGCATTGAGCGGGCGCAGGTAGCGCCAGGGCGACTGGCCTCGGGTGAATACACCGCGTTGAATCGGCATGCCGTAGTGCTGTGCGGAGCGAAAAACCCGCATGCCCGAGACCGGGTCGTTGCGCGACAGGATCACCACCTCGACCCGCGGCCGTTCGGTGTTGAATGCCAACAGCTTGTTGACAAGCGAAAACGCCACGCCCGGCTTGGCGGTCACGTCGAGCCGCTCGAGCTGCAGCTGCATATAGGCTCGGTCGTCGGCCGATTCGAACAGCAGGTTCTCCTCCTCGAAGTCGAACAGGGCCCGCGATGAGATGGCAACGACGAGTTGGCCGTCGAGTGAAACAGGCATCGTGCTCACTGAAGTGGTATCGATCTTGTAGCACAGGCTTGCATGCCGGGTCGCGAGCACGTACCGAGGCGCTGGCTCTGCGCGATGCTGTGTCGATCAGCCATTCGGCCAACCCGCTGCATCCGGTTATGCTCCAGCGCTGAGGAATGTGAAGATCGAAAGCGATGGATTCGACGGCGGTGGATCTTCGATCGGGCGGCGCCTGGACGCTGTGCGATCGGCCGCCGTATCAAGCTGGCTGCCGGAGGGATTGAATGACCAAGGTCTGTAGTCGCTGCGAAACGGAAAATACAGATTCCGCGAAGGTCTGCAAGCTTTGCGGCACCGCTTTCGCGTCGCAAGGAGGCTCCGGCCTGCTGCGCCCGCGCAGCGACGACGCGCCTTTTCCGCAGCCCGCGCCGCCCGCACCATTGAATGAGGACGACGGCGACCGCACCGTGATGCGTCCGCCTGCGCCGCGGCCCGCACCATCGCCGCTGGCGATGCCACCCATGAATCCGCAGCCGCCGGCGTATTCACTGCCGCCGCCCGCTGCGGCCGCCAGCGGCTCGCTGTTGGACCTGCTCGGTGATCCGGCACCGGCCGCGCCGGCACGCCCGTACGCGCCATCGGACGCCCCTGCGTTCACGCCACCTGCGCCAGCGCCGATGGAAGCTGCCAGTCCATCGCCGTTCGACGATGTCGCCGATGAAGCAGCGCCTGCGGCTGGTGCGAGCGGCGGTTCGTCGAGCAAGCTGATCTGGATCGGACTCGGCGTTTTGCTGCTGTTGGTGATCGGCGGCGGCTACTGGTTCACACAAGGTGATGCCCCACAGCCGGTGCCTGAGGTAACGTCGCCCGCGACCCCGGCCCCGGCCATCGAAGCGCCAGCGGTTGTGCCGGCACCGGGTTTCGCCGCGCCGGCGGCGAGCGAAGCTTTGCCGACCTCCCCGCTGTCGCCCACAACCCCGTCCGTGGCTCCGCTTGATCAGACCCCGTCGGTAGTTCCACCACCGATCGCAGTGCCTGCACCGGAACCGACGCCGCTGCCTACACCCGCGCCAGCGCCGTCGCCATCGCCATCGCCATCGCCGCCACCTCAGGCCGCAGCAGCACCACCACCCAGGCCCACGCCGGCGGTGCGCCCCGCACCGGCACCGAAGCCGGCACCCAAGCCAGCGCCGCAGTCCACCCCGGCCAGTCCGAATTATTCGGCGCCTGCCACGCCAGCGATCGAGCCGTCGACACCAACCCCGGCGCAGGCCGGCAGCCCGCAGGAAGCTTGTGCGAACAAGAGTTTCCTGGCGCGCCCGTTCTGCATGCACGAGCAATGCGCGACATCACGGTTCCGCAGCCATCCGCAATGCGTGAAATTGCGTGAGGATCAACAGCGCGGTCAAGGGGGGTGAAGGTTCTCGGGATCGACTCGGCCGTAGGCAATGTCTGACGTCATCTGCCGGCATGCACCGAAGGGTTTTTCGGGATGCATTGACTAAGCTTGACGCACCGTCTCGAGGGTCGGGATATCGATCATGAGGACCAAAATGGAAGACCAAGCAAACACTGCGTACGATGGGCCACCAGGCCGGCTGTCCCGCCTGCAGTCTGACCCGTCGCTCAGGCTGATGCTGGGGTTCGGCGCATTCGTGCTGGCAGTGGTGATGCTCGCCGGCTTCTATGTCGTGATCCAGCAAGGGGTTGTCCGTGGCCAGACCCAATGGGCGAAAGCCACTCGGGTGGTTGCGGTTTGTGATTCGGATCGCACTGGTGGCCGCGACTGTCTTTCCTCCGCAGCATCGGTAAAGATCCTTCAGGTTTCCATCGTTCGCTAATATCGAGTACCGCCAGCCGGCGACGCCGCCATTGACCCATCTTCCGTGACGCCAGCCGAACGTACTGCGCTGCCAGGTTCAGATAAATCGTCCGAGGCGGCTTCCGTATCAGCAGCAGCGCACAGGCCGGACGTGCTGGTCTGTGCTGATTGCGCAGAGGTTCATCGGTGGGTTGATCTGCCGCGGGCAGGCGTAGCGCGCTGCAGCCGATGTGATGCGGTGCTGGCGCGTGGCCATCGCCTGGGGGCCGAAGCATTGCTTGCATTGACCTTCGCATCGCTGGTCGTCTTCATCATCGCCATCAGCGCCGACTTGATCACGGTCAGGCTGCGCGGCACCGAGGTTGCAACCACGCTGCCGATGGCCATCGTTGCAGCATGGCGCGATGGAGCCCCCTTCGTCGCGGTGTTGGCGACGCTGACGGCCGTGGTCGCACCACTCGCATTCATCGTGTTGCGCTTGATGGTCCTGCTGCCGCTGATGCGGGGGCGGCAGCCGGACTCGATGGGTGTTTATCTGCGACTGCTGCATGAAAGCGAGCGCTGGAACACCGTTTCGGTGCTTGGGGTCGGCGCCCTGCTTTCTCTGGTTCGCCTGGCCGATCTGGCGCAGGCCTCGGTCGGCCCGGGATTGATTGCGCTGGGCACGCTGGCGGTGCTGCTTGCCGCCATCGAGTCGGCCGGGCTCGGCCATCTCTGGCCGGCGCAGGAAGTTAGGTAGTGATGGACCAGACGAAGATGCGATTGACCGGCTGCGAGTGTTGCGGCTGGACTGGCGCCGCCGCCGCCCTGGAAGAGCCTGCGCGCTGCCCGCGCTGTGGCCACGCGCTCGAGCATCCGCGTCAAATCGGCTTGCAGCGCACCTGGGCATTGCTGGCTGCCTCGCTGGTCTGTCTGATACCGGCCAACCTGTTGTCGATGATGAGCACCGTCAAGACCTTGCGGGAGACCCCGCACACCTTGATCGGCGGCATCGTCGAGCTGTGGACCGATGGCGCCTGGAGCCTGGCGATCCTGGTCTTTGTTGCCAGCATCGTGGTGCCGCTGCTGAAGATCGGGGCACTGGCGCTGCTGGCCTGGAGTGTCGGCCATGCACCGGGCTGGCGCCAGCTCGAGCGTTCGCGCCTGTACCGGTTGATCGAAGCGGTCGGCCATTGGTCGATGCTGGATGTCTATGTGGTCGTGCTGCTCGTCGGCATGGTACGTTTCGGGAATGTCGCCAGTGCAATTCCAGGTCCCGGTTTGCTCGCCTTCGCTGCGGTCGTCGTATTGACGATGATTGCCACACACCAATTTGATCCGCGCTGGATCTGGCAGGATGCGCACGGCCGGCAACTTCCGTCGCCTCGTGCCGACCTCACCCAATCCGCATGACTGACCGCGCTTCCGATTCGCACGACGGCAGCCGGGCCCTGCCGGCACCGCGCGTTACCAAGGCCAACCGTCTCCGTTTTTCGCTGGTCTGGCTGGTACCGGTTGTCGCGATCATGATCGGCGCGTCGTTGCTGATCCACAACTATCTGGAAACCGGACCACGGATCGAGATCGAATTCAACACCGCCGAGGGGCTGGAAGCTGGCAAGACCGAAGTTCGGTTCAAGGAAGTCGCGGTCGGTCGGGTCGAGAAGGTCTCGCTTAGCGATGATCACAAGCGAGTCGTGGCCATCGTGCGGCTCGATCGATCGGCGGCGGACATGGCGCGCGAAGATACCCAGTTCTGGGTCGTGCGACCTCGCATCGGCACGGCAGGCATCAGCGGACTGGGCACCTTGCTGTCGGGCGTTTTTATAGGCGTCGATGCGGGCGTTTCAGAGGTCGAACGAACCCGCTTCGTCGGTCTGGAATCGCCGCCGTCCATTCTGCGAGGTGAGCCCGGCAGCAGTTTTGCGCTGGTGGCGTCAGACCTCGGTTCGCTGGATTTCGGCTCGCCGATCTACTACCGCCGCACCAAGGTTGGCCGGGTGGTCGGCTATACGCTCGATCCAAAACAGGACGAGTTGACGGTGAAGATCTTCGTCGACGCGCCCTACAACCAGTTGGTGACACCGCAGACCCGATTCTGGAACGCCAGCGGCGTCGACCTGACGCTAAACGCCAATGGCTTGACACTCGATACCCAAACCTTGTCCTCTGTGCTGGCAGGTGGCGTTGCCTTCGATCGCCTGCCTTCGACGCTGCCGCAGGTGGCAGCGGCCGATGGCAGCCGCTTCATGTTGTTCAACGACCGAAAATCGGCATTGGCGCCGCCTGACGGCGAGTCGGTGCGGGCCCGCATGGTGTTCGATCAGTCGGTGCGTGGCCTGGCCGTCGATGCGCCGGTCGATTTTCTCGGCGTCGAGATCGGCAAGGTGAGCAGCATCACGCTGCATCGCGATGTCCGGCGCCGGCGTTTTCCAGTCGAGGTGGTCGTTGATCTGTATCCGCTGCGTCTGGGCAGTCTGCGCGACGCTCTGCTCGTTGCGCCGGCGGGTGGTCGCAGTCCGCCGGAAACCCCGGCAGAGTCGTCGGAACCGGTGCGAACCAAAGGAATGCTGGCAATCCAGCGACTGGTGGCGCAAGGCCTGAAGGCGCAGATGAGGACAGGCAATCTGCTGACCGGGCAGTTATATGTCGCACTCGACTTCTTCAGTCGTGGCGACACGGAGTCGAAGACGGCGCCGAAGGTGGCATCGAAAGACGCCGGCAGGGCCAACAATGGCAAGCGGCTGACCCAGCGAGAGCGCCGAGAGCGGCGCGATGAACGCGCTGCACAGCTGGCCGAACAGGCGGCCGAGCAAGCTGCGGCCGATGGCATCATCACACTGCCCACGGTGGCAGGAACACTCAGCGAGATCCAGCCGCAGGTGGCACAGATCGTCGAGAAATTGAGCCGGATTCCATTCGACACCATCGGGCGGGATGTGCAAGGCGTGATCGGCAAGGCTGACCAGGCGATCACCAGGCTGACGCCGGAGGCGGCGAAGGCGGTGACAGACTTGCAGGCGACGCTGGCCAAGGCCCAGGCGTCGATCGATCGCCTCGATAGAAACGTGCTCGACGAAAATTCGTCGGTGCAGATTCAGGCCGGGCAAGCCTTGGCCGAAGTCCAGCGGGCCGCGCAGTCCCTGCGTGTTTTGGCCGACTATTTGCAGCGCAACCCGCAATCGCTGATCCGCGGCAAACCGGGCGATGAACCGCTGTCGACCGGGCGTGACCGTCGCCCGGTGAATCGTGAACCCGCGTTGACCTCACCGGTCCCCGCCCACGGCATTGCGCGGCCGACAACGCTTCCGCCGGCCGCCGCAACCTCAAGCCCACAGAAATGAGCGCCATCAATCATTTGCGTCGCGCGTGGCATCGGGCTCGGACCAGCCGATCGCTGCTGCTGCTGCTGCTCGGCAAATTTACATCCTTCGGTACTGGCCGAATCGTGGCTGTGCTGATCGGCACGGCAATTACCGCCTGTTCCACGACAACCCCGCCGCTTCGATTCCACAGCCTGCTGGACTCGGAAGCGGCATTTGCCGGTGCCGACGGAACATCGCCCACATCAGCTCCGATCCGGCTCGTGATCACACCGATCCAGATCCCTGCCGCGGTCGACCGCCCGCAATGGCTGGTCCGACGCGCCGACGACACCTTGCAGATGCTGGAAGAAGATCGCTGGGCCGCACCCTTGGCTGATGAGCTGAAAGCGGCGATTCGCGCCCGGCTCTCGTCGCGCTGGAATGTTGTCGACGCGAGCTTGCCGCTCAGTGGCACAACTGCTGCAGAAGGGTTCGCCTGGCGGCTCGTTCTCGAAGTCCTGCGCCTCGACGCTCGACCCGCCCTTGATGCTCAACTCGAGGCGCGCTGGACCTTGCTTGCGCCGCAGGCGCGCTCGGCGGCGGTGCCATGCAGCCTGCGCGTCGTCGAGCCAGTGCAAGGGCAGGGCACGTTGCCGATTGCCGAGGCCTATCGGCGTGCAACGCTGCGCCTGGCCGACCGGATTGGCGCCGAGCTTCGGTCCGGCGAACGCAGTGGTGTCCCGACCTGCGGCGCGGCCGCAGCTTTCTGATCGGATCCTGTCCATGCCATCGAGGACGGCGGGAACCATGAATGGTGGCGGCTACCCATGAGCATTGCATCGATGATCGGCCGTGCCGCGATGACGCCATTCGCGAAGGCATTGCCCGCGATGGGCGACACCGAGCGCGCAGCACTGGGGGCAGGTACGGTCGGTTTCGAAGGCGAGCTGTTCGCCGGTCGGCCTGATTTTGATTCGCTGCGATCGCGCGGTGCCAACCGGCTGACCGATGCCGAACAGGCGTTCATCGACAACGACGTTCGCACGTTGAACGCGATGCTGGACGACTTCGAGATTGACGAGGCGGGCGATCTGCCACCCGAGGTCTGGGCCTATCTGCGCGAGCACAAATTCTTCGGCATGATCATCCCGAAGGAATTCGGTGGGCTCGGGTTCGGGCATTTCGCGCATGCCGCGGTGGTGACAGGCATCGCGACCGTCAATGTAGCCGTTGCTGTCACGGTAATGGTGCCCAATTCATTAGGCCCTGCCGAACTGCTGCTGCGTTACGGCAGCGAGCAACAGAAAGACCACTACCTGCCGCGCCTGGCCGATGGCCGTGAGCTGCCGTGTTTCGGCTTGACCTCGCCTTATGCCGGCTCGGATGCGGCGTCGATTCCCGATGTGGGGATCTTGACCGAGTGCGAGATCGAAGGTCGCACCGTGCGCGGTTTTCTAGTTGACTTCGACAAGCGCTACATCACGCTGGCGCCGGTGGCGACGGTGGTTGGTCTGGCTTTTCAGGCCTGTGATCCGAGCCGGCCGAAAGACCAGCAGATGCTGGGCATTACCTGTGCGCTGATACCGGTGCCGACCGAAGGCATGGCGATCGGTCGACGCCATCGGCCAATGAATTCGGCGTTCATGAACGGTCCGATCCGCGGCAATCAGGTGTTCGTGCCGATGGAATGGATCATTGGAGGAGAAGAGCGCGTCGGACAGGGCTGGCGAATGCTGATGGAATGCCTGGCGGCGGGGCGGGCGATTTCGCTGCCCGCCCTGGGCTCGGCCTTGCAGCAGACCAGCTTGTTTGTGGTCAACGGCTATGGACAGATCAGGGAGCAGTTCGGCCTGCCGATCAGCCGATTCCATGCCATCGCGGCGATCATCGCGAAAATGGCGCTGGAGTTGTACGCCAGCGATGCCGCGCGGCGTTTCACCGCGGCTGCGCTCGACGCCGGCGAGCAGCCCAGCGTCGCCAGCGCGATCTTGAAAGTGCACCTGACCGAAGCCGGGCGGCGCGCGGTGACCGATGGCATGGACATTCTCGGCGGCAAAGGGATCAGCCGCGGGCCGAGCAACCTGCTCGGTGTGGCCTACCGACATGCGCCGATCGCGATCACCGTCGAAGGGGCCAATCTGCTGACCCGCGCGCTGATCATCTTTGGCCAGGGTGCCGTGCGCTGCCATCCGCATGTGCTTGACGAAATGGCCGCCGTGCAGGCTGACGATGCGCAAGCGCTCGGCAAGTCACTGCTCGGCCATCTCGGTCATGTACTGAAAAATATCGGGCGCGGCCTGTTCGGGGCTTCGGTGGTCGGAACGCCTCCGACCGATCTGCGCGAAGAGGCGGCGATGATCGCCAGACTGTCAGCTCAGTTCGCGTTGACGGCCGATCTGGCGATGGGACTGCTCGGTGGCAAGCTCAAGCGCCTCGAACTGTTGTCAGCGCGGCTCGGTGACGTGTTGTCGGCCTTGTATCTGGCTGCGACTGCGGTCTGGCGTTACGAGGCTGATGCGCAGCCCGCGATGCTGCCGATTGCGCGCGCCGCGGTTCGGCATCAGCTTGCCGGCGCAGCCGCCACGCTGCGCGACTTGCACGCCAATCTGCCGTCGCTGCCGATGGCCTTGCTGGGGCCTGCATTGCACGCAGGTACAGGGCGCCTGCATGCCATCGACGATCGGCAACTGCTCGAGATGGCGGAGATGCTGCGCACCGATCCGCAGCTGATCGACAGGTTGTGCCCCGACGTCGGGACACCGAGAAGTGGTGGCTTGCTCGACTTGATGCATGCACTCGAACTCGCCAAGCCGCTTGCCGGCGAACTGCACGAACTCAAACGGGCACTGAGAAGCCGCCGATCCTTCACCGATGCAGCAGCCCGAACGCGCGATCCGGCTGCTGCGCTGGCGTATCTTCGCGCCGCCGATCGCGTGATCCAGGTCGACGATTTCGCAGCTTGATTCGGCGGTCGACCGAAGCCGACTCGTTCAGAAGCCGATACGCGGCCGGGCCCTTTTCTGGATTCCCAGATCGTCGACTGTCAATGCACTGCGTCCAGCGAGTTTGGCCGCGCCGAACGCCGAGCGCAGCAGGTGTCCGAGTTCGCGTGGTGAGACGGCTTCCAGCGCGTCGAGCACGCCATCAACTGGTTCGGCTTCGAAGCGGTCACCCCAGTGATGCGCGGCGCGTTGTTCGCGGTACATCGCAGCGGCGATGACGCGTGCTTCATCGCGGGTCGGTGTGCGCACCTCGATGACGCGCATGCGGCTGAGAATGGGCTCCGGCACCGACCGCGCGTCGTTGGCCGTGGCTATCCAGACGATGCGCGATGCATCGATCGGCAGATCGACATACTCGTCGACGAATTCGCTGGCCGTGTCGCGCTCGAGCAGTGCGTAAAAAGCGCCGAGCGGGTCGTATTGGCCGCGCGAGGCCTTGTCGATTTCGTCGATCGTGACCACCGGATTCGAACTCTCGCCATGCAACAGCGTCTCGAACACCTTGCCGGGCTTCGCACCCTGCCAGGTTGCGGCCGATCCGCCAACGATCCAGCCGGCGGTGGTCTGAGCGAGGCTGATGGTCACGCTGCTGGTGCCGAGAATCGAGGCCAGACCTCGCGCAAAACGGGTCTTCCCTAAGCCAGGATCACCAACCAGCAGGATGGGAGTCAGTTCCAACGGGTCGTCGGTGTCCACCACCAGCGCGATCTCGCGCAGGACCTCATCGATGACGTCACTGAAATTCGGAGACTGCGCCCGCAATTCCGCAACATCTGGAACCACTGAAGGCTTGCTGACAAATCGAGCGCCGCCGCGTTCGATCATCTTTTCGTACAACCTGGCCAACCCCCGCGAATCTTCTGGCAGTTGTCCGAGCGCCCGCTCGACGTTCGAGGTGTCGTAGATCTGGTGATACGCCGCCAGCGTCAATGACATGGCGAGCTCCCCAACCGGGACCGGATCTTCAGATGCGACCGCTGAACCGCGAGCCGCCAACCGCCCCTGCATGAATCACCGAACACGAAAGCCATCTGACCTCCAAATGTCGAACCCACACCTGATTGAAACAGTATCACCCTTTTCCAGAACAACCGAAAAGCACCCTGTTTCGTTGACACCCAGTCCGTTGCATTTCGCATGCCAACCCGCCGCACACTTGATCCTGACGGCGCGAGCGAAGCGAAGCGCGCCTCCAGCCACGCCCAAGGGTCCGGCACTTCCGGCCCGAAGGATGGGCCTTGCAGGCCGCGTAGGGCCAGAGGCCCGACCCTTCGCCAGGCACGAAACGTCCTCAGGACGTTTCATGTCCGGGCTCAGCCCCTCGGGGGCAGGAGCGCAGCGACTGGGGGGTCCTATTTGACCCAGGTATTGAGCTGAATGATTGGCAACAGAACCGCCAGCACGATCAGCATCACGACGGCGCCCATCGCGACGATCAGCAGCGGCTCGAGGATGGTGGCCATCTGGAGTGCGCGGCGCTGGACTTCGGCAGACAGCTGCTTGGCGGCGCGATCGAGCATGTGTGGCAGCTGACCGGTCTGTTCGCCCAGGCGTGAAAACATTGCGAGCAGCCCCGGGAAGCGCTTCTTGCCGGCCAGTGCCGACGCCAGCGGTGCACCTTCGCGCACAAGCACCAGCGCCTCCATCGCGTCGGCTTGCATGGCGCGGTTCGACAGTGTTTCCGCTGCGGCTTGCAGCGCCTTGAGAATCGGCACACCGGCGCCGGCCAGCATCGCCAGCGTGCCGGCAAAACGGGCGGCGTTGTAGCCGCGGGCCAGCCGGCCGATCAGAGGCAGCTTGAGCCAGGCGGCATCGAATCGCAGCCTGAATGCCGGGCTGCGCAGCATCACCATCAGCGTCGCCGTGCCGCCGATCAGGCCCAGCACCAGCAGCCAGCCGTAGCTGCGCAGAAAGGCGCTGATGGCGAGCATCGCAATCGTCAATGTCGGCAAGGTCCGCTTCGAACTCGTGAATACCGACGCCACCTGTGGCACGACGTATGTGACGAGAAACACCACGATGACAACCGCGATCAGCGACACGATGGCCGGATAGAGCGTAGCGCCGATCAATTTGGCGCGCAGCTCCTGGCGTTCCTCGAGGTCGTCGGCTAAACGCTCCAGCACCTGGCCGAGCGCACCGCTTTGTTCACCGGCTGCAACCACGCCGCGGTAAACCTCGTCGAATTCACGCGGCGCGGTCGCCAAGGCCCGGGCAAACGTCGAGCCGCCGTTGACCTCGGCCCGCAGGTGGGCCACCAGTTCGCGCTGCCGGTTGTCTTCAGCTTCGTCGCCGAGGGCGGTCAGTGCGCGCTCGAGCGGCAAGCCGCTGCCGACCAGGCCGGCCAACTGGCGAGTCCAGACGGTCAGTCCTGTCGTATTGAATACGCGTCGCGTCAGTTGCAGGCCACTGCCGGACGATGTGCCGGTCGACGCGACCTGCTTGACATCCATCGGCACCAGCGACTGCGCGCGAAGCTGGCCCCGCGCGGCACGGGCGTTATCGGCTTCGAGCAGGCCGGTCGAAGTCTTGCCGGCGGCGTCGAGCGCCTCGTAGCGATAGGCTGGCATTTATTCGCGCGTGACCCGAATCACTTCTTCGGCGGACGTGATGCCGTCGCGGACCAGCCGCTCGCCGTCCTCGCGCATCGAATTCATGCCGCCTTTTCGTGCGGCGGCTATCAGATCGGCTTCAGCTGCATGGCCGTGGATCAGGCTGCGCACGCCGTCATTGGCGACCATCAGTTCATAGACACCGGTGCGACCCTTGTAGCCGCTTTGAGCACAGATGGCACAGCCGACCGGGTGATACAGGCCCTGCTCATCCTGGCGCCGGCAGTTCGAACATAGCTTGCGCACCAATCGTTGCGCCAGCACGCCCAGCAGGCTAGAGCTGAGCAGGAATGGCTCGACGCCCATGTCGGTCAGTCGGGTGACGGCGCTTGGGGCATCGTTGGTATGCAGCGTGGCCAGCACCAGATGGCCGGTCAGCGAAGCCTGGATCGCGATCTGCGCGGTTTCGTAGTCGCGAATCTCTCCGATCATGATGACATCCGGGTCCTGACGCAGAATCGCGCGCAGCGCCTTTGCAAAGGTCAGGTCGATCTTCGGATTGACCTGCGTCTGGCCGATTCCCGGCAACTCGTATTCGACCGGATCCTCGACCGTCAGCACGTTGATCGATCCGGTATCGATGCGACCCAGAGAGGCATACAGCGTCGTCGTCTTGCCCGAGCCGGTCGGCCCGGTCACCAGCACGATGCCGTGTGGTTGCTGGATCAGGCGGTCGAACTGGCGAAGCTCCTCGCCGCTCATGCCCAGGCTTTCCAGTGAGAACTTGGCTTCGCCCTTGTCGAGCAATCGCAACACTGCGCGCTCGCCGTGCGCCGACGGCAAGGTCGAGACGCGCACATCGACCGCACGGCCACCGATGCGCAGCGAGATGCGGCCGTCTTGCGGCAGGCGTCGCTCGGCGATATCGAGTTCGGCCATGATCTTCAGGCGCGAGATCAGCGCCGCATGCAAGGCCCTGTTCGGCTGCACCACCTCGCGCAGCTTGCCGTCGACGCGAAAACGCACCGAGCTGCTGCGCTCGTAGGGCTCGATGTGGATGTCGCTGGCGCCGTCCTTCGCCGCTTGCGTTAGCAAGGCGTTGAGCATGCGGATGATCGGCGCGTCGTTGGCGGCTTCGAGCAGATCCTCGACAGCGGGCAGCTCCTGCATCATGCGGGTCAGGTCGACGGCGCTTTCAACCTCACCGATCACGGTGGCGGCGCTCGACTCACTTCCGGCGTAGGCCGATGCGATGCGCTGACCGAGTGTGGCCGCCGATTCATGTTCGACGCGGTCGATCTGGTAGTTGCGCAGCACTTCCGAAAGCGCCGGCATGCTGGCGTTTTCGGGTGCCCACAACACCAGGTGCTCACCATCGTCCTCGAGGAGCAATGAATTGGCGCGAGCGAACCCGTAAGGCAGCGGATGACGAGTCGACATCAGGCGCTCCTTGGTCGGCGGTTCAATGCGTTGGGAAGCAGTGTGCTGATCACCGCACGGTATCGCCGGGCTTGGGTTCGGGCGGTGCGTTCAAGGGTTGAGGCGGGGGCGGCGCCGCGCGCATGGGTGCCGAAACCGGAGCAGCGTCGATGTTCACTGCCGGCGGCAACACCGGCGAATTCTTGATCGGCAGCAGTGGGCTGTCCTTCGGTTGATTGTCTTGCTGGAACGCGCGGATCTTGTCGTAGCGGTCGATTGAAATGCGTTCAGCCGTCTCGCCGTCGCGCATCACGATCGGGCGCAGAAACACCATCAGGTTGGTGCGCTTCTTGGTCCGGCTCTCGCTGCGGAACAGCGCGCCGAGATACGGAATGTCGCCGAGCAGCGGCACCTTCGACTTGTTGTCGGTGAAGCGGTCTTCGATCAGGCCGCCCAGAACCAGAATCTGCCCGTCGTCGACCACCACGGTCGACTCGATCGAGCGCTTGTCGGTCGACGGTCCGGCGTTGCTGGTGCCAGGTGCCGTCGTGCTGCTCAGGCTAGACGATTCCTGGAACAGAGTCATGCGCACGGTCCCGCCTTCGCCGATCTGCGGTCGGATCCGCAGGGTGATGCCGACGTCCTTGCGTTCGATGGTCTGGAACGGACTGGTGGTGGCCGTACCGGTGTTGGTGAACTGTCCGGTGATGAAAGGCACGTTGCTGCCGACGATGATCTTCGCCTCTTCGTTGTCGAGCGTGACGATGTTCGGGGTCGAGATGATGTTGGTATTGGCCTGGCTCTGCAGCACGCGCGCAATCGCGGCGAGGTTGTAGGCGCCCGCGAAATTGCGCACCAGTCCGATGTTCAGTCCTTCGCCCGGCAGCGTCGTGCCGACGCCAGCAGCTGTCTGCGCCAGCGAGATGATGCTGGGTCCGCCAATCGATGAATTGGTCCCGCCAATCACGCCGTATTTGTCGCCGCTGTTGCCGATCAAGCCTTGCCACTGGAAGCCGAAATCGGCGCTGTTGTCGCCCGACACCTCGACGATCATGCTTTCGATGTAAACCTGTGCGCGCCGTGAATCAAGCTGATCGATCATTGCGCGGACCTGACGGTACAGCGGCTCCGGCGCCGTGATGACCAACGAGTTGGTTGCCGGATCGGCTTGGACGAACCCCCCGGTCGATGGCGACGGCGACGCGCTGACCGGCGCGGCGGCGGCGGCGCTGGTCGCCGACGTGCCCGTGTTCGGGTTGTTGATG
>JBBRID010000032.1:0-15573 GCA_038221635.1 Burkholderiales bacterium | reverse complement strand
GCATCCCTTCATCGCAATCGGCCATGCGATGCGCGAGCGCGGCCACCGGGTCACTTTGATCTGCAATGACGACTTCCAGTCAATCGTCGAGCGCAGCGGAGTCGAGTTCGCGTCGGCCGGACCGGCCGTCGATCTGGAACGGGCAACGGCCAACCCGAATCTGTGGCATCCGATCAAGGGCCTGGGCGTTTTCTGGCGCGCGATGCTGGCACCGGCCATCGAGCCGACTTTTCGGCAGATCGAGAAAATTGCCGCAGCGGGCAGTTGCATTGTTGTCGCACCACCGACGATGTTCGGTGCCCGTTTCGCGCGCGACCTGCTCGGCGTGCGTCTGCTCTCGGCGATCACCGCGCCAGCGGTTCTGCGCAGCGACGCGGCACCGCTGACGATGGCGCATTGGCGGCTGCCGCGCGGCACGCCCAGAACGTTGATCCGCACGGCCTGGCGCGCGCTCGATCGTCACAAGCTGCATCCGATGGCGGCGCCAACTTTGCAAACTCAAGCCGAACGGCTCGGAGGCGGTGCGCCGCCTGCCGACATCAGCGTGTTTGGCGATTGGATGTTTTCGCCGGACGGCGCGCTGACACTGTTTCCCGAGTGGTACGCCCCACGTCGCAATGGCTGGCCGGCAAACGTGCGGTTCGGTGGATTTCCGCTGTTCGACGACGGGGAAGATGGCCAGGCAGCGGCTCGCCTGCCCGATCACGTCGAACAATTCCTGCAAGACGGCGAGCCACCGCTGGTTTTCATGCCGGGCACTGCAATGCGCCATGCATCGGCATTCTTCGCGACCGCAGCCGAGGCCTGCACGAGCCTGCGCCTGCGGGCGATCCTGTTGTCTGCGGATACGGCACAGCTGCCGTCCGGGTTGCCCGCCGGCATCCTGCACGCGCCTTACCTGCCGTTCGGCAGCCTGCTGCCGCGGTCTCTCGCGTTGATCCATCACGGCGGCATCGGCAGTTGCGCGCAAGCCTTGCGAGCCGGCATCCCGCAGTTGCTGATGCCGATGGCCTACGACCAGTTCGACAATGCCGAATGTGTGTTGCGCCTGGGCGCGGGCGCCGGCTTGAGGCCGAAGCAGTTTGATGCCCGGCGCCTGTCGGCAGCGATTCAGCGCCTGCAGGCGCTGCCAAAGCCGGCCCTGCAGACCTGCAGCGAGCGCTTGCGAACCAGCGCGTTGCCACAGCTGTGCGACTCGATCGAAGCGATGGCCTGAGCGATGTCGACTGCCCCGCCGACCGCCGTCCAGCGCCGCCATGTCTTTTTCGTGGCCGGCTTCGACCGCAAGCGCCCACGCTACTACCACGCCCTTTATCGCAGCCAGGCTCGGCGTCAGGCAGCCGCCTCTGGAATGGCCGTGGAAGTCTCCCGCGAACGCAGCCAACCAACCGCAAACAGCACCGCCTGGACCAGCACCGCACCATCAGCCGACGGTAGCGGCGTGCACTCCGTCTACGAGTTGCTGGAGTGGCACGACATCGTGAAGACGCACTGGTCCCGGTCGGCCTGGAAGGTCTTGATGGACGGCGCGGCGACGGTGGATTTCGGACTGCGCGATGGTGCGGTCCAGCGCATGTACCGACTGTTCCGGCCACCGATCTACGCGACCATCTTGCCGCTGCTGGTGCTGGCGCTGTGTGCGGCGCTGGCCATCGCCTGCGGCGCGGCGCTGGCCTGGGCAACCAACACGAGCACCGGAACGCCTGCGCTTCTGTCGGCCGCGCTAGGCGCACTGGTGGCAGCTGTACTGTTTGGCTTGAGCGTCAAGCTCGTGCACCGGATCCAGATCACCTGGCTGTTGCGCCTGGTTCGATTCGCCCATCTGCAGGCGGCGGGCGTTGTGCCCGAACTGGACCAGCGTTTATCCGCGTTCGCGCAACGGATCGCGGCCGTGGCGGCGGCCGATGGCGACAATGCACCGGATGAGATCCTCATCGTCGGCCACAGCGTCGGCGCCAATCTCGCAGTCAGCGCGTTGGCCAGGGTGCTCGAGCTGCAGGACGGCAGGGCAGCACGCCCGCGCCCGACCATCGCACTGCTCAGTCTCGGACATTGCATGCCGCTGCTCAGTTCGCTGAGTGCGGCCGAGTCATTTCGGCAAGACCTGCAACGCGTCGCGTCGTCGTCCATCGATTGGCTGGACATCACTGCCCCGATCGACTGGGCCGCTTTTCCGCAGGTGGATCCCGTGGCGGCGGCCGGCCTGCCGCCGGCGCCGCCAGGTTGGCACCCGCATCTGCTTTCGCCGCGTTTTCACCGGCTGTTTTCGCAGGCCGGGTACGAACGACTGAAACGCAATCGCTTTCAGGTGCACTTGCAATACCTGATGGCGTCTGAATATGCCGGGCTTTACGACTATTTCGCGATCACCGCGGGCCCGCAGACCCTGTGCGCCCGTTTCAACCAACCGGCAGAAGACGACGCGGTGCCAGATGCGAGTGCCGGCTTGCGACACCCATCGACCGAAGCTCGCGAATAATCCGCCGATGCAGACTCGCCAGCCAGCCTGCCCCCATGTCGCGGACGATTCGCCGCGTCCCGAGCCGCCACTCTTCAGCCCGGCCTATCCCACCCCAAGTGCTGGCAAGCTGCCGAGCTGGTTGCTGTTCTTCCGCGCCCGCCATTCGTGGCTGCACAGCCTGTTCGAGCGCAGCTACCGGATGAAGATGGGTGAGGTGCACCTGTTCGGCAACCATGTCTACATGGTCAACGAGCCGAAATGGGTGAGGCACGTGATGGTCGATGCGATCGCCAACTACCCGAAACACCGGTTGCTCGACAAGGCACTGCAACCCCTGCTCGGCGCCAGCCTGATCACGACCAACGGCGCGCTGTGGGAACGCCAGCGGAACATGATGAACCCGGCTTTCGAGAGCGCGCGCATCGCGGTCGCCTTTCCGTTGATGCTGCAGGCGGCACAGGCGCTGGTCGAGCGGCTCGACCAATTGCCGGACGGCGCTGCGCACGACATGGAAATCGACATGACCCATGTCACCGGCGACATCATCTTTCGCACCATCCTGTCCAAGCCGATGGAAGGCGAACAGGCGCGCCGGATCTTCGCCGCGTTCGCGGAGTTCCAGCAGCTTGCGCCGCGTTTGTCGCTGCCGCTGATCTACGGCCTTGAATGGGCGATGCCACTGCTGGTGCCGTTCTGGCAGGTGCGGCGCAGCCGCCGCGCTGCGGCCGAAATCCGGGGGCTGCTCGGCGAGCTGATCCGGCCTCGCTTCGAGCGCCACCGTTCCCGATCGCGCGACGATTTTGCGCAGGGCGATCTGGCACGTCCGCGCGACATCCTCGAAGCCATGCTCGACGCAGTCGATGAGACCAGCGGCGAGGCGATGTCGTTCGAAGAAGCGCTCGATCAAGTCGCCGTGTTGTTCCTCGCCGGCCATGAAACCTCCGCCAGTGCGCTGACCTGGGCCCTCCATCTGCTGGCCAATGCGCCCGATGTGCAACGACGCGTGCACGCGGAAGTCGATCGGGTACTGGGGCGACGAATCCCAGCCGCCGCCGACCTGCGTGAGCTGGTGCTGGTTCGGCAAGTGTTTCGCGAAACGCTGCGCCTGTTTCCGCCGGTCGGCTTCCTGACGCGCGAGGCAGTGGCCGGAGACTGCATGCGCGACAAGACCATTCCGGCCAACGCCTCGGTTGTGATTTCGCCGTGGCTGATCCACCGCCATCGCGAGCTGTGGTCGCATCCGGATGCCTTCGACCCCGATCGCTTCGACAGCGCCGCCGGCCGCGAATCGGCAAAAACCGCCTACTTGCCGTTCGGCACCGGTCCGCGCGTGTGCATCGGCGCCAACTTCGCGCTGCAGGAAGCCACCCTGCTGCTGGCGATGCTGGCGCAGCGTTACCGCTTCGAGCCGGTACCCGGACAATCGCCCGAACCGGTCGGCAGAATCACGATCCGCTCGGCTAACGGCGTGAGCTTACGAATATTCAAACGATGAAAGAACGTCTGGCCGGATTTCTGCTGATGACCGCCGTGGTGCCGCTGGCGCTGCTCGGCTATCTGATCCTGTGGTGGGTTGGCCTGTTCGGCAAGGCCGAGCGTGGTCGGCAAGGCGTTCGCGCACTCGACCATTTCGTCAACGCCACGGTGTTCAACGGATACGCGTGGGAGTCGGTTTCGTCACATGCCTGGCGCGAGCGCGAGCGCCGCTGGTGGGCGCCGTGGGTGATTCGCATCGCCGACCTGTTCCAGGAGAACCATTGCCGGCGCGCCAACAAGCGCGAGCAGGCGGTAGTCGATCTGATCCTGCAGAAAGGTCTGCATGAGCAGACCATCCGCTGAAGCGCCAGGCGTTGCGCAATCGAGCCCGCTTTCGACCGGCTGCGTGCGGCGCCGCCATGTGTTCTACGTCAGCGGCTTCGACCCGAAGGGGCCTGCCCACTATCACCGCCTGCTCGCCGAACAGGCAGCATTGGCCGGTGTCGTCGGTGGCTATCGGGTGGCAGTTGGCGGCCGCCACCGGGCATCTGAGCATTCGGCGATCTGGACGTTGAAGCATTTCTCGGGGCACGAGGATGTCGATGCGGACGTCGAAACCGTGTTCGAGTTTCTGCGTTGGGACGACATCGTGCGCAACCATTGGACGCGCAACCCAGCCATGCTGGCCTGGGAGCTGGTTCGTACCACCCTGTTGTACCTTCGCACGGGCGCCATGTGGAAGATGCTGAAGCTCGCCTGGCCGCCGGTTCTGGTCTTGTTGGCGCCATTCCTGATGCTGGTCGGCCTGCTGCTCACTGTGCCGGCGGCCTGGCTGTTGGCCAGCGGGATTTCGACCAAGACGGGCTCGATGTTGCCGGCGGCGCTGGCGGGTATCACTGTGGTCGGCGCCGTCACCGGTCTGGCGCTGTGGATGGAGCGGAAGATGAACGTGCAGTGGCTGCTGCGCAGCTACGCCTTCACCGGCCTGCAAGGGACGCGCGGTTGTCCCGCGCTCGAAGACAGGCTCGATCAATTCGCCCGCAACATCGTCGAACGGATGCACGCCGCACCGGCATGCGACGAGGTGCTGATCGTCGCGCACAGCTCCGGCAGCATCATGGCCACAGCAGCGCTCGCGCGCGCGCTGATGATCGATCCGCAATTGAGCGCGCGAGGCCCGAGGCTGTCGCTGTTGACACTCGGTCAATGGTTGCCGTTGCTCAGCAGCCTGCCGACGGCGCGGCGATTTCGCGATGAACTGGCCCGCATCGCCGCCGAGCCGGCAATCGACTGGTTCGACTTCACCGCCCCACCGGACGGTTGCTGCTTCGCGCTGACCGATCCAATCGCTGCGGCCGGGCTGCAGGTGCAGCGGCCCGATCATCCCCGGCTGCTGTCGCCGCGCTTCGCCGAGATGTTTTCAGCAGCCCGTTATGCCGAGATCAGGCGCGACCGGTTCCGTCTGCACTTTCAGTATCTGATGGCCAGTGAGCGTGCTGGCGACTATGACTACACGGCCATCATCGCCGGGCGCCAAACCCTCGGAGCGCGTTTCGCCGGCCTGAAATCGGTCACCGATTTCAGGCAATTCAGGCTGTTCGGCTGAAGCCAGGATGACCGGCTCAACCGCCGCGCCGACGCGCAGCGAGGCCCAGCAATGGCCGCAACGCGGTGCGCCACCACGGCAGCTGAGCGGCGCCGCGATCGCGCATCGCGCGCAATTCGCTCAGCACCGCCTCGGGCGTGGTTGGTCTGCCCTTGGTGTCGATATACAAGGGATACAGGATCAGCGCGGCCGCGACCAGTTCATCGAGGTGGCGGCGGCGCTGTCGCCGCGCGGCAACCGCCAGGCTCAAGCCAAGATCGCGGGTCATTCCCCAACCGGCATAAAACGGCATGCCATAGGTTGTTACTGCCTTGCCGCGCAGCAGCGCCTCGAAACCGGCCAGCGACGTCATGACATGAACCTCGTCGACGGCTTCCAGCAGCGGCCCCATCGCGCAATCGGTGACGACCTCGTCGCAGCAGGCGCGCAGGTCGGCATCGAGCGCCTGCCCGCTGCGCAGTCGGGCGAGCAGATCGGGATGCGGCTTGAAGATCACCCAGGCGCCGGGCCGATCGGCCCGCACCGCACGCAGCAGATCCAGGTTGGTGGAGATCGCGCCCGCTCCACAGATCACCGAGGCGTCGCTTTCGACCTGACCAGCGACCAGCACCACCGCGCGGCCGGTCCCCAGTTGGCTGGGCCTTTGCCAGGCGGCGAAGCCGAGGTTGTATTTGGTCAGGCCGCTGCCGACAATCGCGGCGCGCAGTCCGGCGGCACGAGTGACGAGGTCGGCATCGATCTCGCCCTCGTTGAGCAGGGTCTCGAGGTCCGACGGCTGACGCGGGTCGAAATAGATGCCGCTGCGATCGACAACCCACGACAGCGGCCGCACCAGATCAGCGCCCAGTCCGACCGACCGAAGAAAGCCGTCCTCCAGGCGCCAGACCGGCTGGGTTGCCGGCACACCGGCAGGAATCGGCTGCGCACCCCACAGCGCGAGTACCGCATCGGCTCGCACCGATCGGGCATCGCGGATTGCCCGCAAGCTGCATTGCGGAAGGAAGGTTCGGGCCAGTTGCAGCTTGCGTCGCGACAGTCCCCAGGCGCAGAGTTGAATCTCACTCACTGGCGCATCTTCGTGCTGTGCCTCACGGTATTCGCACCCGCCCCTGGAGTGGCCCGGCGGGCTCATTTCCGCGTACCGATCCGCTCGTCGCGAGACGGTGCGTTGAACGGTCGGTCATTCAGGCTGTCGACGAACGCATCGACCCGCGAGAAGTGCTGCTCCCAGCTCGGCGGCTGATACCCGCTGAGGCGCGCCAGCTGGGCTGCGCGGCGCGCGCTGTCAGGCAGCGCATAGTCTTTGATCGCGCGGATCCAGCCCAGCGCGTCGATCGGGTCGAGAAATTCGGGCACGCCTCCTGCCATCTGGCGCAGCACCGGCAAGTCGCTGGCCAGCACCGGCAAGCCGGCCGCCAGAGCCTCCACCACCGGCATCCCATAACCTTCGGCAAACGACGGAAAAAGCAAGGCGCGCGCGTGGTGCAGCCAGGCGCGCAGGGCGGCGTCGGAGCATTGGCGCAGCACCGTGATATGGCCCTGCAGGACACGGCTGCGCTGCAGCAAATCTTCGACATTTTCGGCTTCCCAGCCGCGCTGTCCGATCACCACCAGGTGCGGGGCGTCGTCGGGGTTCGACTCGACGATACGTTGCCAGGCGTGCAACAACATCAGGTGGTTTTTGCGCGGCTCGATGGTGCCGAGTACGACGAAATAGGGCTTGTCCGACGCCAGCAAGCGATCGCCGATCGGACCCAGCAACGGAATCGCCGGCGCCAGCGGGGCGACCACGGTGGGCGGTACCGGCAGTCGATGTTCGGCCGCGAAATTTTCAAGTTCGCCGAGTGTCGAGTCGGAATTGGCGATCAGCCCGGCGCCCAGCCGCAACATGTTCTTCAAGCGCAGCTCATGTCGCTTTTCCTCACCGGGCCGGCAGAACTCGGGATAACGCACCGGAATCAGGTCGTGCACCAGAAACAACGGACGCACGTGATGCCACTTGATGACCCGCGCGGAATTCGAATCCTCCAGACCCGAGTGCCCGGTATTGAACATCACGCGTCCATGCGCATCGCCGCGCCCGATACAGGAAAGCACGCCTTGCCAGGCCAGCAGACGAACCCGCGAGCGCGCACCGGTCGGCCATTGCTCGAGCAGATCGAAAAGGCGCTGGGATACGGATTCCGAGAAAAGTCCGCTGTGCTGCCGATGCCGGAACAGTGCCCTTGCCTGGTTCCGATAGTGGCGCAAATAGGCCAGACTGACACGGTCAACGCCGGTCGGCAAACGGCCATTCGACAGGCGTGCGACCAGGCGCGTGACGTCGATCACGACCGGCCGCATTCGGTCACGCCTTCGGTAACTGACGGCTCACCATGAAATGCTGGCCAACTTGAGTTTGTGCCGACTCGGGGCCGCCGCGCTCGGCTACGCCGAGGCGGTGCGCCGTCAAGTCGGCAACGCCGGCCGGTAACGGCAACGGCAACGGCAACGGCAGCTGTTGCGCTTGCTGCTGATCCGGCGGCTGACTCAGCACAATTCGTCCGATCAGTCCCGACGCATCGCCGCCAGCCATGGGCTTGTAGAAGCTGCCATTCAGCTGGGTGTAGTCGACGACGAAATTTCGAAACTTCCAGTAAAGCTGGAGGTCAGGTACTTGCGTCTGCGCATCGGTCCAGAAAAGAGTCAGTCCACCCTGAAAGGTCAGACCGGGCATGTTGTAGATCGCCTTGCCCAGCGTGATCACCGGCGTCTGATGGTGCAAGGCCGAAAGCCCGACCGTGCTGTTGATGACGATCACACCACGTGCATGGCTCAGCAGCGTCGGCAAATTCAGGTCGTGGATATAACGGATTCGCGCAGCAATGCCGAGTTGGCTGCCCAGCCGCCGCAGCAGCCGGGAGTAATCGTGATAGCCGCGGTCCATCGGGTGATGCTTGATCAGCAGCAGCGTGTCGGGTGGCGCATGTTCGGCGAACGACGCAGTCACTTCCTCGATGAAATGCACCACCGACTTGAAGCCCGAATGGGTCGACACCTGTGAATCGCCCGCGGTCTGCAGAGCGACCAGGAAGAACTTTTTCGACCATCGCCCGCGGATCGAAGCAAGCAGGGGCGCTTGCTCGGCCCGATAGATCAGCTTGCGGTAATAGCTGCGCCACCAGACAAGTCCCTCGAACATGTTCAGCGAACGGTGATGCACCCGATGCCGGAACCAGGGCTTGCCCAAGCTGCCTGCCATGTAGTAGGCCATCGCACTCAGCGCAGCCCGGTTGAAGGTATTGCCGACCTCCTGCTCGGGTGGCGCCATCGTCGTGGGCAGGCTGGCGTAGTGCGACACGTCCCTCGGCAGTCCGGAAAAACCGTTGACGCCATGCCGCTCGAAGGTCACATAGTTGGGCCGGATGTAACCTTCCTCGAATACCCAGTAGGTGAGGCCGCGCCGGGTCGCCAGATCGATTGCCGCCGCATGAACCGGGCGGCAGTCGCCGAACAGCACCAGCACGTCGATCCGATACTGGTCGAGGTACTGTGCCAGGTACGCCGGCCAATCGGCCAAGGTGCGACAGTAGTTGGTCGAATCCTTGCGGTAGTAGAGCCAGTCGCCACCACAGAAGTTGATCTTCTGCACGCTGGCGGCACTCGCTTCACGCATCGCATCGGCTACCCGCGCGAAGAAAGGCCCCACCGGCCCTTGCAGCAGCAGCACACGCAGGCCGGCGAAACTGTTCCAAACCTGTCTGTCCATGCGCTTCGAGGGAGCCGGTGTGTTGGGTATACGAGTAAAGGATTATCCGCTTGCGGCTTGCTTGCAATCGGATGCACCACAACGGCGCTCGGGCTATACGGGCATCGAGCCGCCGGAACATGCCGCGCGACATCACCAATGCAGAAATGGGTCCCGACCGGGAGGCCGGGCGCAGGCCAGGCTGCGGAGGTTCGATGCGACTACCAACACTGGCCCTCGTTTATATTCGCCCTCGAGCCATTCGCAGGGAGCCGGTTTGAAGATCAATTTGTTTCAAGATGTGAAAATCCGGCCGGCTGTGGCTTTTGTGCCTGTCTCCAAGGTGGTTGCTGGCTTGGCCACAGCGGCGCTGATTTCAGCCTGCTCGATGGTTCCAACCTCCGGCCCAAGCAGCCGGCAAATCGCCAGTTCCGCCGCCATCGACCTGCCGGGCACGACATCTGTGCAAATCGTCCCGGTTACAGAAACCATCGCCCGGCAGTTGATCTCGCAGCGCGGAGTCGCGTTGTTCAGCGAAACCTTGAAGGATCCGACCAGCGCTGCGCGCAGCGGCACCGTCGGCGCTGGCGATACGCTGGAAGTCAGCATCTGGGAGGCGCCACCCGCCACGCTGTTCGGCAGCGGTACGTCGACGCCGCAAGCCAGCGGCGCCATGGGTACGTCGCGCGCGATCAGCTTTCCCGAGCAGGTGGTCAACCGCGAAGGCATGATCAATATTCCGTTCGCCGGTGCAATCCCGGTTGCCGGGCGCACCCACGGCGAAATCGAGCAGGAAATTACGCAACGCCTGAAAGGCAAGGCCAACCAGCCACAGGTGTTGGTGCGGATGATCCGCAATGTTTCGGCCAACGTGACGGTGGTGGGTGATGTCGGATCCAGCGTGCGCCTGCCACTCGGGCCGCGCAACGAGCGCCTGCTTGACGCGCTGGCAGCGGCTGGTGGCGCCAAGTTCCCGGTCGGCAAAACCACCTTGCAGATCACCCGTGGAACGACGGTCGCGTCGCTGCCGCTCGACGTGATCATCCGCGATCCGCGGCAGAACGTGACACTGCAGGCCGGCGACGTGATCACCGCGCTGCACCAACCGCTCAGCTTCACCGCGATGGGCGCGACCGGCAAGAACGACGAGATCAATTTCGAGGCCCAGGGCATCAGTCTGGCGCAGGCCATGGCCCGTGTCGGCGGCGTGCAGGACAACCGGGCCGATCCGCAAGGCGTGTTCATCTTCCGCTACGAAGAACCACGCGCATTGACCTGGCCACGCCAGCCGGCGGGTGTCACGGTCGAAGGCAAGGTACCGGTGATCTACACCATCAACCTGCGCGACCCGAACAGCTTCTTCGTGATGCAGACCTTCGGCGTGCAGAACCGGGATCTGCTCTACGTATCGAATGCACCGCTGGCTGAGATACAGAAGTTTGCCAACGTGGTGTTTTCGATTGCGTTTCCGATCGTGAATACGATCAATGCGACTAACTAGCCCGTTAGCTGAGCAGGCGGCGGCGAAGGGCGGCGCCAGCGCCGCGCGGCGGGCTTTTCCCTGATTTGAGTTCAAGCATCGATGAACGAACCGATCCAACGAGGTGTCGCAGAAGCGGTGCAGGCGCAGAAGCCGCGGCCCCGGCTGTCGGCAGAAGCTGTCGACACCGACCGCCTGTTCGTCTGCGACCCGGTCTGCGTCCAACCGTTCGGCCACAACGTGTCGGCGCTCAACTATTTCAGCACCGCGTTCTCGGCGCTGTTTCCGCGCGCAATCGGCCTGTGCTGCACCGACCTGCCCGCAGCAGTCAGCGAGCGCTACGGGTTCACGCAGTTCTATCACTATTACTACCAGGACTTCATGCCGGTCGATGCCGGCACCGAAGTCCAGATCGACCGCGATGGCCCACTCTACGCGGATCACCTGGAAACACTCGCCACCGCCGACGCCCAGCGACTGCTCACGAGCTTCTCGATCAATGCCGGCGACTCGTTGCTGTTCCCGAGCCTTGATTTCTATGGCGTCGTCGGTTTGATCAATGCGCTGCAGGAGGTCCGGCCTGATAAAGCCCCACGCATCTTTCTTCGCTTCATCGGCGTGATGGAAAGCGCATCGCACACCTATCGCGATCCGGAACGCGAACTGACCAACCGGCTCGCGAAGGCCTTGCGCCGCGGCCTGAGGATTTCGGTGTCGGCCGAAACGCCGCGCCTGGCCGACCGACTCGCGCTCACCCTTGGAGCGCCGGTCAGCGTGACACCGTACCCAACCGTCGCGCCCGCGTCGCCGGTGCCGGCGCAAGGACCGTTCGTCTGTTTCTGCCCCGGATCGGCCCGGCTCGACAAGGGTTTCCTGCTGCTGCACGAACTGTTTGCCGCTGTGCGTTTGCGAGACCCAGCCATTACGGTGCAATTCGTGATCCAGGATCTGCCGGCGGCTCAGTCGCTGTCACACCAGTCGTACATCTCCAGGCTGTACGCCATTCCGGGTGTCGAGTTGCTGCCGGCCCAGATCGACGAAGCAGAAATGATCCGCCGCTACCGTGAAGCGTCGGTGATTCTTCTGCCGTACGACAAGAAAATCTATCGCTTTCGCGGCTCAGCCGCGATGATGGAATCGGTGTGTTTCGGCAGGCCGGTGATCGCGCTCGAGGGCTCTGCCTTCTGCGACCAGATCGAGTATTACGGGCTCGGCAAGGTGGCCGGGACGGTCGACGCGATGGTCGACGCGATCTTCGAGATGATGGACGAGCCGCCCGACAAGCTGACTGTCCAGGCGATGCAGGGCAGGTTCAGGTTCACGTCCGATGCCAGCGACGCGTACACCCGCTGGTTCACAAACGCGCCATGAAAATCGTCTTCATCGACCACGAGTTCCACCGCAAAACCCGATCCAGCGCTTTCTTCCGCGAACTGCTGGAGCGCTTCTTCGAAGTTCAGACCTGCTATGTCGATCCAGAATCGGACGATGCGCCGCCGCTGCCGGATGCCGACCCGCAACGCGACATCGTCGTCATCTGGCAGATGGACTATCTGGCTCCAATCTTCATCGCGATGGGTTGCCGCGTCGTCGTGATTCCGATGTACGACGGATCGTCCACGCTGCCCGACATCCACTGGCTGTGGTCCACGCAGGCCCGCTTCATCAATTTCAGCCGGCGCTTGCATGCCGCGATATCGCGCACTGGCGCCGAGTCGCTGCTGGTCAAATATTTCATCGAGCCACGCCCGGGCATGAAGCATCGCTCGTTCGCAAAATTGAACGTTCTGCTGTGGCAGCGCCAGCCTCAGCACGGCATCAACCTCGGCATGGTTGAACGGCTGCTAGGGTCACAGATTGCACGCTTGCACGTCCACGACAGCCCAGACGATCGAACCCTCGACTCGGCAAAATGGCTCGAGCGCAGCATCGACTCATATCACCTGCGGAAGTCGCAGTGGTTCAAGAATCCGGCCGACTACAGCACCCTGCTCCAGGAACACAATGTCTATATCGCGCCGCGGCTGTCAGAAGGTATCGGCATGGGTTTCATCGAGGCAATGGCAACCGGCATGCTGGTAATCGCCGCCGATTCAGCGACCCACGACGAATACATCAGCAACTGGATCAACGGCATCCTGGTCAATCCGGCCGATATCGGCCATGCGGACGTGCTCGAGCGCGCCAGGCAGATCGCCCACATGGCGTGGAAAACCTGCGAGATCGGTCATGACCGCTGGTTGCAAAGCATCAACGGCATCATCCAGTTCATCAGCGCAACACCTTTGCCAACGCTTGGCGGTACGCTCGCAAAGGGCGGGCTGGCGCATGGATTGGTCGACAGCTACCGGGCAGGCATTCCCAGCTACACCAGCTTTCTGATGACGAACATGCCGGCGATGCAGGCGATCGTCCGGCCATCCACGCTCGCGAAGACCCGGATTCTGGCCAATGGCGCGGTGGCACCGAAGCTGGTCAGCCGACGCACCGATCACCTGCACGAGGCCGTCAGCGAAGTGCGCGACCACTATCCCTGGCTCGATCAGAACCGTTATCGCGCCGCCAATGTTGCCGACTCACGTTACCTGTCGACGCAGAGCGTGCGAGTCGATGCAGGCTGTGCGTGGGTGCTGGGCGACGGCGTCAGCTTCTGCTTCTCGATCGATCCACGCGTGGGCTCAACGTCGAGCCTGCAGATCGGGTTCCGCAACCGGGGCGGCAGTCCACCGCTTCGGTACCTGGTGATCCTCAACGGCCATACGCTGGGTGAAAGCGAGTTGACCGATTCGAACAGCACAAAGACCCATGCAATCCGTCCGGGCATGCTGGCGCGCGAGAACATTCTGCGGATCCAGGCACTCGGACTGGCGACGCCGGATGCCACCGGTATTCGCAGTGCCTGGGGGCTCACCGGCCTCGACTTCGTCTGATGGGTTCAGGATCGTGACCTTCCCGTGGGGTTTCGCGAGGCGAAAAAAGCTCGGGCCACTTATACGGGCCGCCGATGATGCGATGCTTGCGCGTCAATGGCCGGTTGCGGCCGATTTGTATGCGCAGGTTCTTGAAGTTCGACCGGCGCTGTGGCACCTGCGCGTGCAACGCGGCCACGCCTTGAAGGAACTGGGCCACTTGGATGCCGCAATAGAGGAGTATCTCGCCGCAGCCGAGGCGAATCCCGACGCAGCCGACCCGCAGCTGCACCTCGGCCACCTGCATCGCTTACAAGGCAACGATCAGGCCGCAGCGGACCACTACCGACGCGCGCTGCTGGTCGATCCGAACAGCGATGCGGCGCGCCACCTTCCATCCGCACCCGGCGCGACGCAAGCCATGCAGCGGTTTGTCGACCCTGGCCGCCGTCCGACCGTCTTCTGGGACGTCGGACACAGCGGAGCAAAGCCGCAAGGGGTATCGAACTTCGACGAAGAATCCTGCTGGTTCGAAGAACTGGGACGCCAGGCCCAGTCCGTGCCGGTGCGTTTCGACTCCGTACGCGGGTGCTTCGTCCGGGTCGAAGGCGAAAACCAACCAATTGGAAGCCCCCAAGTCGAATTGTCGAATGCGTCGAGCATTTATGTGACATCTCTGCTGGGGAACCGAGATCCCGTCGATACGGCCAGGGCACTGTCGGCCGCGCAGTTTTCGCTGAACGCGGCGATTGTTGGGGTACTGCGCACTGCACCACCGGAAGCCTCGCCACACGCGCTGCTCGTCCGCTCGAGCTGCAGCCTATTGATAGCGGGCAGGGATGCCGCCGCGCTACTGCGCGCCGATGCATGGCGGCATCGCCGCACGAATGGCGCGGCTGATTCGGTGCTGGCGGTCGACCGCCCTGTCCGCATCTATCAGCCCGAGCCGACGCCCAGTAAGACTGCTGCTGCCGAGGCCCTGCCGGGCATCCTGTTGATTGGATGGCCCTCAGATGTCGCCTCCCGCGACACGCTGCGAGCTCGGCTCGCACGGTTGTCGCCGCACTTCGGTCGTTGCATTGCATTTGCCGCCGACGCGACATTCGAAGCCGATTTTGCTGCCAGCGACGACTTCCAGCCACCCGCCAGCTCAGTGATCGGTCGGCGCGAAGCCTGGCTTGCGCTCGCAGCGCCCGACACGGCAGGTCTCCTGTTGCCGCCCGGGATCGGATCCAGCGACCTTTGGGCCATCCGGGCCACCGACGCCGGCGTGCAGGTTTTCGCCGACGGCTCCGATGAACGCGTGATGACGGCGATCGGAGGCGCGGCGACCGTCGATGCCCGAATGGACCGAGGCGTCGTCGGCAATCACCTGCGCGCTGCGCTGGCCCAGCCAATGCTTCCACCCGTCACACTCGAAGCGTGGCGGCAATGCCTGTCTGATGTCGTCGACCACGCTGCGCTTCGCCTACAACCGACACCAGTTCGCGCCAGCGTGCGCTTCGGCGTGCTGTATTCATTCGGGTGCGGACTCCTGCATGAACCAACGTTCGACGCGGCCTTCCTGCTGGCCGGGGGCTGGCATCGTCGCGATGGTGCTTGCCCGGTCGGCGAGCCTGATGCCCGGATCCGGATCGTGGCGGCGGAAACTCGGCAGATCACCTGTCAAATTCTGGTCGGCCTGGCCGGCCCGATCTCTGGTGCGGAACGGCCACCGCAATGGCAGCAGACAACTGGACGCGCCGGAACGGCAGGCGCCGACGGATTTGCGATCTTCGAAATCGAACTGCCCGCAGATCACCTCGACGAGCGCTTTGGAAAAGACAGCTGGGAGATCCGCGGCATGGTCTTTTACCCGACGGAGAAGGATCATCATTGGTTCGAATTTCTCGATCGCGCGTCGCGCGGGGTCGA
>JBBRID010000031.1:0-15714 GCA_038221635.1 Burkholderiales bacterium | reverse complement strand
AGGATGTCGGGTGACCGGCTCCGCTCATGTCCCCCGGACCGGTTCGCGATCCGTGTGCTTCTGGCAGAGTCGATCCGGCCCTCCTCCTTTACTTCGCTGCGCCGGTCGCCCGACATCCTCCTCAGCGAACCACCGGTGCGTGCCCAGACCGTCGAATGCAACCGCAGTCCCCAGAGCGATTTGGTGGGGTGCCGTGTGCAGTGAAGTAAAGGAGGAGGGCCGGATGGTCTCGACCCGCAGCACAGGGGCAGTGAACCGGCCCGGGGGACATGAACGGAACACGGCACACCGCCGCAGCGCTCTCGCGCAAACCTATGCATGCGGTCCGCGAACGCCTGCTCTGGGTCGGCAAGAGCCCGACGCATCGCACGAAAAGAGTCGTTCGCGGCGCAAACGACCAGTGTCGTAGGCGCAGCAGTCGATCAAGGCTGTCGTCGTCGAAAGTTCGATGATTGCGCCGGCCGCCGTTCGTCTCGCCAGTCTCGATGTATGCGTCTGGCCGCGGCATCTTGATGGTCTCGATGACCGGACCTGTCTGCAGCGGGTACACAACGCGTGGGAAGCCCTCTGCCTCTCACCTGTAAGTGGCCGCTCCGCACTCGCCGCGCAGCGGCGTCCGACGCACCATGAGTCGTGCCCGAGTGCCGCCTGCCGCGCGCGTTCGGTAGTTTGCATGCCGCCTGCCACGCCTCTCGCCAGGATCACGGCAACTCCGTCCTCGAAGCCACTCCACGAGGCACGAGGTCGCGCGGGTCAGAGAAGCGCGCTCGAGCCAGCGAATCGCCGTCGCCGGCCTTGGGGAAAACGACAGGACATCGGATGACTTCGTGAGGTGAAACTTCGGCCGGCCAAGTGGTAAGGCCAGTTTTTTACTTCACCATGCCCCTGCAAACCATCGAACCGCGTCGCCTGTACCGACAGATCGCCGAGCAACTGCGCGGCCTGATCGCGGCGGGTGAATTTGCGATCGGCTCGCGACTGCCGCCCGAGCGCGATCTGGCCACGCAGCTCGGGGTGTCGCGGCCGTCGGTGCGTGAGGCCTTGATTGCGCTGGAAGTCGAGGGGCTGGTCGAGGTCCGCATGGGTTCGGGCATCTACGTGTTGTCGGCTGTGCCGGTGCGCCAGGCGAAAACCGTCGAATCCGAACTCGGACCATTCGAGATCATCAAGGCGCGGCAGTTGATCGAATCCGAGCTGGCTGCGCTGGCGGCTTGCAACAGGCCGGCCGCCGCACTGAAGCGCATGCGTGCTGCAGTGAAGTGGATGGAAGAAGAAATCGCCGCCGGTGCGATGCCCTACCGGGGCGATCGTGCTTTTCACGTGGCGCTCGCCGAGGCCAGCGAAAACGCTGCCCTGGTAAGGGTTGTCACCGTCTTGTGGGACGAGCGCAAGAACCCGGTCTTCGAACAACTCGGCCGTCACTTCGAGAACGCCAGCAGCTGGCGCAAGGCGGTGGCCGAACACCGTGCCGTGATACGAGCCGTTGCCGCCGGAGATGCCGGCGCTGCCCGAGACGCGATGCGTCGCCACCTCGACAACTCGCACGACCGCCTGGCGGCCACCTGGATCGAGAAGCAGGTCGACCCCCAAGCCGCATGACTTTGCCGCATGACTTTCAACCGCACACCTGTGCAGCTGTTCCCCCGCCCCTGAACCACAAGAGGAGATCCCCATGAAACGCATGTTCCTGAAGACGCTGCTGAGCGCCGCCGCAATGGCTGCGGCCGGACTGGCTGTCGTGCCGGCAATGGCCCAGACCAAGCTGAAATTCGCTCATGTCTACGAGACTTCCGAGGCCTATCACACCGCCGCGTTGTGGGCGGCTGACGAAATCAAGAAACGCACCAGCGGGCGCTATGAGATCGAGGTCTTCCCTGCCTCTCAACTGGGCAAGGAAACGGACATCAACCAGGGATTGACGCTGGGTACGGTCGACATCATCCTGACGGGCCAGGCGTTCGCGGCTCGCACGCTGCCGGCGATTGGGATCGGTGGTGCGCCGTTCATGTTCCGCGACTTCGATCACTGGAAGAAATTTTCGGACAGCGACCTGTTGCGCGACCTGATGGAGGCGTATTACAAAAAGGGCGGCAACAAGCCAGTGGCCGTGACTTATTACGGGGTGCGCCACACCACGGCCAACAAGCCGATCATGGTGCCCAAGGACATGGACGGCCTGAAGCTGCGCGTGCCCGACGCGCCGCTTTACGTGATGTATCCGAAGGTGGTTGGTGCGAACGCCACGCCGATTGCTTTCGCCGAGGTCTATCTGGCCTTGCAGAGCAAGACCGTCGACGCGCAGGAGAACCCGCTGCCAACCATCCTGGCCAAGAAGTTCTATGAAGTGCAGTCGCACATCAACCTGACCGGCCACATCACCGAGATGTTGCTGACCATCGTCGGCGGGCAGACCTGGGGCAAGTTGTCGGATGCCGACAAAAAGGTCTTTGAGACCGTGCTGAAGGAAGCCGGTGCCAAGGCCACCTCGGAAATTGTTGCGTCGGAGACCAAACTGGTCGACGAGTTCGCCACCAAATACAAGAAGACCGTCGTCAAGTCGGATCGGGCGGTATTTGCCAAGGTGTTCGAGAAGGAGCACATGGGCAGCTACGCGACCTGGGACAAGGCGACTTACGATCGGTTGCAAGCCTTGAAATAGGCCCACCCCCGGAGCGGCTTACGCCGGCCTTGCAGGCCGCGCCGGGCCGGCTGGCCCGGCTCCTTGCCAGGCGCCAAAGGTCCCCCAGACCTTCGGCGTCCGGGCTCCCCTCAAGGGGGCGCCGCCTACGGCCCGGCGGAGCCGGATCCGTGGCGGCCGCTTGATCTCGGCGAGCGAGCTGTGAATTGAGGCATGGACCGCTTGCGCCCTCTTCATTTTGGCGACAGCTCAACTGACCACTTCCAACTTTGGCGTGAAGAAGGACTGAAATGGATATCGATGCCTTGCCGAAGGTGATGAGTGACGACGGTGAGTTTCAGGCGGTCGATGAAGCGGTCGACTTGTCGAAGACGACCTTCGAGGCGTGGATCGCGTTGGGGATTTTCTGGATTCTCGGGGCGGTGGTTTTCTACCAGTTCTTCACGCGGTATGCCTTGAACGACTCGGCGGCCTGGACCGAAGAGATCGCGCGTTATCTGTTGATTGCCACCGTCTTCATCGGCGCGGCGATCGGCGTGGCTAAAAACAACCACATCCAGGTCGATTTCTTTTATCGCTACCTGCCGCGGCCTGTTGGGCGTGCCTTGGCGTTGGGCGTCGATCTGCTGCGCATCGGTTTTTTCGGCTGGATGGTCGTATTGACTGCTCAGTTGATGGACAAGGTCGGGCGCCAGCAGATGGCCGTCATCGATCTGCCGATGAACTGGGTCTACGGTCCTTGCCTGTTCGGCCTCGCGATGATGGCCGTGCGTTCGGTCTGGGTCTTGGTAAGGCATTGGAAACGCGGCTACAGCGTCTTGCAGCGGCCCGAAAGCACCATGGAGGATCGCTGAATGTTGAAGATCATCTTTCTCGCGCTGATGATCATCGGCGTTCCGGTGGCCATCTCGATGGCGGGCGCCTCTCTGATCTATGTCGCCTTCGCCGGCGATACGCCGCCGTTCGTCGTCGTGCACCGGATGATCGGTGGCATCGACAGTTTCCCGCTGCTGGCCGTGCCGTTTTTCATACTGGCCGGCAACCTGATGAACAACGCCGGCATCACCAATCGGATTTTCAATTTTGCATTGGCGCTGGTGGGCTGGCTCAAGGGTGGTCTGGGCCATGTCAACGTGCTGGGCTCGGTGATCTTCGCCGGCATGAGCGGCACCGCGATCGCCGACGCGGCCGGGCTGGGCACGATCGAGATCAAGGCCATGAAGGACCATGGCTACAGCACCGAGTTTGCTGTCGGCGTCACCGCGGCATCGGCAACCCTCGGCCCCATCATCCCGCCGAGCTTGCCGTTCGTGATCTACGCGATGATGGCCAACGTGTCGGTCGGTGCGCTGTTCCTGGCCGGCCTGATGCCGGGGCTGTTGCTGGCGGCGCTGATGATGCTCACGGTGAGCTGGTTCGCCTACAAGAACGATTGGGGAGGTGACGTCAAGTTTTCGGCCAGCCGTTTCGGCAAGGCCATGATCGAACTCGGCGTCGTAGCGGCATGGCCGGTGGCGGTATATGTTCTCGTCAAGGCGGGCCTGCAACCACAACTGACGGTGCTGGTGGCGCTGGTCGTACTGTTCGCCGCCGACCGATACTTCAAGTTCCAGGCCGTGCTGCCGATCATGACGCCGGTGCTGCTGATCGGCGGCATGACCACTGGTCTGTTCACGCCAACCGAAGGCGCGATTGCAGCCAGCGCCTGGGCCATGGTCCTCGGGCTGTTCTGGTACCACACGCTGACCTGGAAGATGTTCGTCAAGATCAGCCTCGATACCGTCGAGATGACCGCAACCGTGATGTTCATCGTTGCTGCGGCATCGATCTTCGGCTGGATGCTGACGGCTACCGGCGTCACTGCAGCGATCGCCGAGTGGGTGCTGGCCTTCACCAACCAGGCCTGGGTCTTCCTGCTGCTTGCCAATCTGCTGATGTTGTTTGTCGGTTGTTTTCTCGAGCCGACGGCAGCGATCACGATCCTGGTTCCGCTGCTGTTGCCGATCGCCCTCAAACTCGGTGTCGACCCGGTGCATTTCGGTTTGGTGATGGTGCTGAACCTGATGATCGGGCTGCTGCATCCGCCGATGGGCATGGTGTTGTTCGTGCTTGCCCGCGTCGCCAAGCTGAGCGTCGAGAGAACTACCGTGGCCATCATTCCGTGGCTGATACCCCTGCTGGTCAGTCTGTTCGTGCTGACCTATGTTCCGGCCATCGGCTTGTGGCTGCCCCGAGTCATGGGGTTCTGATGAACCACCCCCGCAGCGCCTTCGGCGCACCCCCTCAAGGGGGCACCGCCAGAGGACCGGCAAAGCCGGCTCCTAGGCGGTTGCTTGATCGGAGCGGGGGATGCGCTGTGGGAGGCTGTGAATGACTCGCATCTGTTCGGTGGAGATCTGGCAGGTCGATCTGCCGCCGCCGGTGCCGCGCAGTGACGCGATCCAGTCCTTCGTGACGCAGGAAACACCGATGCTGCGAATCACCTGCGATGATGGCAGCCAGGGGGCGGGCTACAGCTACACCATCGGCACCGGTGGATCGTCGGTGATTGCCCTGCTGCGCGATCACCTCGCCCCGAAGCTGATCGGCCGCGATCCGGCCGAGATCGAGTCGATAGCCCGCGATCTGCTGTTCGCTACCCATGCCACCAGCGTCGGCGCGATCACCAGCCTGGCGCTGGCCGCCATCGATACCGCGTTGTGGGACTGGCGTTGCCGGCGAGACGCGCAGCCGCTCTGGCTGGCGGCGGGCGGTGCCAAGCAGCGGATCCCGGTCTACACCACGGAGGGCGGCTGGCTGCATCTGTCGCCGGATGATCTGGTGCGCGAGACGCTGGCGGCGCAAGCGCAGGGTTTCAAGGGCGCGAAGATCAAGGTTGGCAAGCCACATCTCAGTGACGACATTGCCCGCTTGCGCGCGGTGCGCGATGCGGTCGGCGATGGCTTCGAGATCATGGTGGATGCCAATCAGTGCTTCACCTTGTCGGAGGCACTGCGGCGGGCGCCGCGTTATGCCGAGCTCGGCATCGCCTGGTTCGAGGAACCGCTGCCGGCCGACGACATCACCGGACACGCCCGGCTGGCTGCGGCCAGTGCGGTGCCGATCGCGGTTGGCGAATCGCTTTACTCACCCGCGCAGTTCGCCGCCTATGTGCAGCAGGGTGCGGCGTCGATCCTGCAGGTTGACGTGGCGCGCATTGGTGGCATCACGCCGTGGCTGAAGGTGGCTCATCTGGCCGAGGCATTCAATCTGGCGATCTGCCCGCATTTCCTGATGGAATTGCATGTGTCGCTGTGTGCCGCCGTACCCGCCTCGGCCTGGGTCGAATACATCCCGCAACTCGACAGCGTCGCCGGCAGCCGGTTGCGCATCGAAGACGGTTTCGCCGTTGCGCCGAACACCGCGGGGCTTGGTATCGAATGGGATTGGGGCATCATTCGAGACCGGGCCCATATCCATCACGAGATTCATTGAGGAAGCCGACATGAGCGACAGACTGCAAGGAAAAACCGCGCTGGTGACCGCCGCCGCGCAAGGGATCGGCCGCGCGACGGCGCTGGCCTTTGCCAGGGAAGGTGCGCGGGTCATCGCCACCGATATCAATTCCGAGTTGCTGAAGGCGCTGGCTGCCGAGTGCGGCTGCGAGACCGAACTGCTCGATGTGACCAACCCCGAAGCGGTGGCCGAAGCGGCATCACTCGGGCCGATCGACGTCTTGTTCAATGGTGCGGGCTTCGTGCACCATGGCAGCGTGCTCGACTGCAGCGAAGAGCAGTGGCAGCAGGCCTTCGATCTGAATGTGCGCTCGATGTTCAGGATGATCAAGGCCTTTCTGCCCGGCATGCTCGAGCGCGGCAACGGCTCGATCGTCAACGTCGCTTCGGGTGCCAGCAGCATCAAGGCGGCGGCCAATCGATTCGTTTACGGTTCCACCAAGGCCGCCGTCATCGGCCTGACCAAATCGGTGGCGCTGGATTTCATCACCAAAGGTGTGCGCTGCAATGCGATCTGCCCGGGCACCGTTGAATCGCCGTCGCTGCGTGATCGCATCACGGCATTGGCTGGCAGCAGCGGCAAGTCCAAGGATGAGGTCGAGTCGATGTTCGTCGCCCGCCAACCGATGGGCCGGCTCGGCACCGCCGACGAAATTGCTGCATTGGCGGTCTATCTGGCCAGCGACGAATCCCGGTTCACCACCGGAACCGCGATGCTCGTCGATGGCGGCTGGTCGCTTTGAATCCAACCAGGAGAACCTGAAATGAAACTGTTGCGTCACGGCCCGCGCGGCCAGGAAAAACCGGGCATCCTCGACAAGAAGGGCCAGGTCCGCGACCTCAGCGCACTGCTGGCCGACATTACGCCGGCCGTGTTGTCGCCGGCCGGCCTGGCTGCGTTGCGGGCGCTCGATCTGAACGCATTGCCGATCGTCGAGCAAGGCACGCTGGGCGTGCCCTGGACCGGCATGACCAAGTTCATGGCCATCGGCCTGAACTATGCCGACCACGCAGCCGAATCGAACATGCCGATCCCGAAGGAGCCGATCGTCTTCACCAAGACGCTGGAATGTGCGGTTGGCTGCAACCATGACGTGGTGCTTCCGAAGGGCTCGAAAAAGGCCGACTGGGAGGTCGAACTCGGTATCGTGATCGGCAGCCGCGCGCGCTATGTCTCGGAAGAAGAGGCCCTCGACCACGTGGCCGGTTTTTGCGTGGTCAACGACGTTTCCGAGCGCGAGTACCAGCTGGAACGCGGCAGCCAGTGGGACAAAGGCAAGGGCTGCGATACCTTCGGTCCGATCGGACCGTGGCTGGTGACCGCCGACGAGGTCGGCGATCCGCAGAAGCTGAAGATGTGGCTCGAGGTCAACAGGCACCGCTATCAGAATGGCAGCACCAAGACAATGATCTTCGGCGCGGCGCAGATCGTCAGCCACCTCAGCCAGTTCATGACGCTCAACCCGGGTGACCTGATCACGACGGGAACGCCGCCCGGGGTCGGCATGGGGGTGAAACCGAAGGCGGTGTTCTTGAAGCCTGGCGACGTGATGAAACTGGGCATCGAAAAACTCGGTGAGCAGCAGCAGACGGTCTACGCTTGGAATCAGAAACGCATTGACCTGTGACCCACCCCCGGAGCGCCTTACGGCGCTCCCCCTCGAGGGGGCAGCACCAGCGGACCGGCGGATCCGGATCCTCGGTGGTTGCTGGATCGGGCCGAGTTGAGAATATTGTGCAGTCGTGTACTGCGACGTGTCCTTTCATCACGTAGTGGGTGAAAGGGCGCAGAGGGGACTTGAATGAATCCGATCATCCGCATTCACGCTGCTGACAACGTCGTGATCGCTCGGCGCCAATTGTTGGGTGGCACGGTGCTGAGCGATGAAGGGGTCACGGTGAGCGGGCTGGTGCCGCCGGGGCACAAGATTGCCACCCGGGCGATCGCCGCCGGTGAGCCGGTGCGGCGCTACAACCAGATCATCGGCCACGCCACGCAGGCGATTGCGCCCGGGCAACATGTGCACATCCAGAATCTGGCGTTCAGCGACTTTGCGCGGGCGCACGAGCCCGGGGCCGGGGCGCACGAGACGGCGTTGGTCGATGCGCCTGCAACTTTCGATGGCATCGTGCGCTCGGACGGCCGTGTCGCGACGCGCAACTACATCGGTGTCTTGACCTCGGTGAACTGCTCGGCCACCGCCGCGCGCGCGATTGCCGATCAGTTCCGCCGAGACATCCGGCCCGAAGCGCTGGCCGCCTATCCGAATGTCGACGGCGTGGTGGCGCTGACCCATGGCATGGGCTGCGCAACCGACAGCGAAGGCGAGGAGTTGCAGGTCTTGCGCCGCACGCTCGGCGGCTACGCCCGGCACCCCAACTTCTACGCGGTGCTGGTGGTCGGGCTGGGTTGCGAAACCAACCAGATCCAGGGCCTGATCGCGCAGGAAGGCTTGTCCGAAGGCGCGCGGCTGCTGACGTTCAATATTCAGGACACCGGCGGCACCGCGAAGACGGTGGCGCATGGCGTCGAGTTGATCAACAAGCTGCTGCCGCAGGCGAATCAGGTGATGCGCCAGCCGGTGCCGGCAAGTCATCTGACCGTCGGCTTGCAGTGTGGTGGCAGCGACGGCTATTCGGGCATCAGCGCCAATCCGGCGCTTGGCGCGGCGGTCGATCGCCTGGTGCGAAACGGCGGCACGGCCATCCTCAGCGAGACGCCCGAGATCTACGGCGGTGAACACCTGTTGACGCGCCGCGCCGTGTCGCCGGCCGTGGCCGACAAGCTGCTGCGCCGCATCGCTTGGTGGGAGGCGTACACCGAGCGCAACCACATGCGCATGGACAACAACCCGTCTGCAGGCAACAAGGCGGGCGGCCTGACGACCATCCTCGAAAAAAGTCTCGGCGCGATCGCCAAGAGCGGCACCACCAACCTGGTCGATGTCTATGAATTTGCTCAGCCGGTCAGCGCGCACGGCTTCGTCTTCATGGACACCCCTGGCTATGACCCGGTGTCCGCCACCGGCCAGGTGGCGGGTGGCGCGAACCTGATCTGCTTCACCACCGGCCGTGGGTCGGCCTATGGATGTGCACCATCGCCATCCCTGAAGTTGTCGACCAATACCGCCTTGTGGACCAAGCAGCAGGACGACATGGACATCGACTGCGGCACCATCATCGAGGGTCACGAAAGCGTCGACGAGGTGGGTGCGCGCATCTTTCAGCTGATCCTCGATACCGCATCGGGGCGCGCGACCAAAAGCGAGGTGCATGGCTATGGCCAGAACGAATTCGTGCCTTGGCAGCTGGGTGCGGTGATGTGATGTGATGTGATGTGAGCAGGCTGCGTTCCCCTTCAGCGGCAGCCGGGTGCTCCCGTCACGCGAGGTCTTTCGCGCACTGCACGATCAGATCCCGACTGCATTCGAAATGCATGCCGTCCTCCTTGCGAAACCCGGCGCCCCAGTACCAGCCGTGCCGATTGAAGATCGGCGCGATCAGCGTCAGGCCGTATTGCACGGTGTCGTTGCCGTAGACGTCGAGCACGCCATTGATAGTCAGATCGATCGCGGTCCCCCAAGAGTGGTTCGAGATCGACGCATCGGATCCTCGAACCAGTCTGCAGCACAACATGCCTGCCGATCCAAGGCCGCGATAAACCGCAGGCTGCTCGACGTGGATGTCGTTCATCACGGTCTTCAGGCTCAGCACCGCAGGCACCAGGCCGGTGACGCGAAATGGGCCGACGGAGTCAGTGACCAGATTGCGCCGCAGCCGCGGATGGGTCGGCGGCTGGCAAAGCGATGAGTAACCACCTTCGCGCGGCTGCCCGAGCTGTTGCAGCATGAAGTCGTTACCGACCGATTCGAGTCCGATGTTGATCGACCAGGCAGATGGCCGAGGTACCGGCCGGGTCAGCGTGGTCGTCACGGTCGCCGTGTCGCTGTCCGAACCGGTGAATGCCGCCGCCAGGTGGCTCCAGGTCGTGCCGCCAGGGTCGACGATGCCGTCAGGCTTGCGCAGGAAGGCGGCCTGATAAGCCTTGATGGCCGCCAAGGTGTGGGTGTCACAGCTGCCGGCGGCCGAGGCGATCGAGGTAAAGCCGCGTGCGATCAGCAGTTTCTGCACGATCACGACATCCACCACGCGATTGCTGCTGTCACGCCCGACGGGCGCCGAAATTCCCTGGTCGGTCATCGCGGACTCCTGCTCGAAGCTGTGCGATCAGTGTGCCCAACCGCCTCGGGGGTGTAAATGGCAGGAGGGACCCTTCCCCCCTACATTGCCACCCGCACCGCTCGCGGATCGATCTGCCAGCTTGCTTGTCGGATTTCGGATGGCCGGCCGATTGAAGTGGGCCGCAACGCCGATTCAACCGCGGCACAACTGCGGCAGCACCTCGCCGATCGATTCTCTCAGCACCGCATCCGCCAGTGCATCCATCTGTGTCGGTTGGTTGTTGACGATCACGACACGTGCGCCGGACTGCTTGGCCAACGGCACCACGGAAGCCACCGGGTAAACCTGCAGCGTGCTGCCGACCGCCAGCATCAGGTCGGCTTCGACGGCAGCACGCATCGCCGCGTCGATCACCTCGGGCAGCATCGCCTGGCCGAAGGAAATCGTGTCGCTTTTCAGGATGCCGCCACATTCCGGGCAATGCGGATCGGCTTCCCCGGCGCGCACCCGTTCCAGCACGCCGGGCATCGGCAGCCGCAGCCCGCAATCCCAACACATCACGCGCCGCATCGTGCCATGTACCTCGATCACGCGGTTCTCGGCATGCCCGGCCTGCTGATGCAGGCCATCGATGTTTTGCGTGATCAGTGCATGCAGCTTGCCGCGCCGCTCGAGCTCGAAGATCGCGCGATGCCCGGTGTTCGGCCCGGCTGTCCACGCCGGATGGTTCATCCTGCTCTGCCACGCCGCGTGGCGCACCTCAGGATCGGCCAGATAGTTTTGCAGGGTCGATTGCTTCTCGGCCGCCGGATTGGTCGTCCACACCCCTTTCGGGCCACGAAAATCGGGGATGCCGGATTCGGTCGAGATGCCGGCGCCTGTCAGCACGACGATGCGCTGCGCAGCGTCGATCCAAGCTTTCACGGTTTTGAGCGGATTCGACATGGCATCTGCCTGCGAGACGGAACCTGAACGGTGCCAACAGTCCGGCAATGATTCAAATCAGCCGACTTGCCGCAGATTGCGCTCGAACAGCTTGAACAACTGCTCCCAGTGCCGCTCGGCGGCTGCGCGGTTGTAGACGCCAGCGCGACCGGGAAAGACGAAGCCGTGTTCGGCGCCCGGGTACCACTCCAGGCGGTAGGGCGCCTTGGCGGCTTCGAGTTCACCTTGCAGTGTGAGCATGTCCGGGCGTGCTGCCCATTTGTCGAACTCGGCGCAGGCGTAATAGCTTTCGCAGCGAATTTTCGACACCATTTTGTGCGGTGAGTCGGGCTGACCGGTCACCATGCGTGCGCCGTGGATCGACGCGATGCAGCGCAGCCGATCGGGATAGGCGGCCGCCGCCCACATCACGAACGGGCCGCTCATGCAGTAACCGACCGCGCCGATGCGTGTGAAATCTGCCTCGGGTTCGCTGTCGACGAACGCGAGCATTGCCAGTGTGTCGCATTCGGCGGTCGCAGCGTCCAGCGAGTCCATCAGCGCGAACATCTCGGCGAGCGCCGGTTCGGTTCGTTCTTTCAATTGAAAGTCGCGCGCGCTGCGGTAATACAGATTGGGCAACACCACGTAGTAGCCGACAGCGGCGAGGCGCCGCGCCATGTCGTGCAGTTCTTCGCGCTTGCCGGGTGCATCCATGTAGAACAACACCACCGGGAAAGGGCCGTCTTCCTGCGGATGCACGATGAAGCTGTTCATCGCACCATCGGCGGTCGGGATATCGACGTGTCTCTCGATCATTGGAGGTCTCCTGTTTATCTTGTGACTGGGCGATCAGGTCACCGTTGCCGGCTTCCGCCACGGCGCCCACCAGCGCCGTGATTTTGGCGGACGTTTGGAACGCTCCGAATCGCGCCGCATGAACGCCAGGTACAGCAGCGGAACGACGAACAGCGTCAGCACGGTCGAGAAAGCCAGGCCCCACACGATACTGGCCGCCACCGGCCCCCACAGCAGACTTTGTCCACCGAGACCGAAGGCGAGTGAAAAAAGTCCGCCAATCGTCGTCGTGGTGGTGATGAGGATCGGCACCACACGCCGACGTGCCGCTTGAAGAATGGCGTGGATGGTGCTCATGCCACGCGCCATCCGGTCGTTGGCCGCGTCGATCAGCACGATGGCCGAGTTGACTGCGATGCCGGTCAGCGCGATCACGCCATACAAGGTGTACAGCGACAGCGGGTTGTTCGAGATCGTCAACCCGAATGCGACGCCGGTGAACGCCAGCGGCACGGTGACGAGAATCATCATCGGTTGCCAATAGCTCTTGAATTGCGCCGCGAGGATCAGGTAGATCAGTCCGACCCCCATCATGAACAGGCTTTGCATCGCGGACAGGCTTTCCTCGATATCCTCCAACTCGCCGGAGAAATCGAGGTCGATGCCGGGGTGGTCGGTGCGGATCTTTTCCCAGCCGGCCTTGATCGCATCGTTGGCCACCTTGGTATCGGTCACTTCCTTGTCGAGGTTGGCCTCGACCGTGATGGTGCGACGCAGGTTGTAGTGGCGGATGAAACCGCGTCCCGGTGCGGCCTCGGCATTGACCAATGCGCCGAGCCGCGTCGTCTGCCCGTTCGGCAACGCAATCGGCTCATCAAGCAGGCTGGCCGGATCGACGCGCAGGTTGTCGGCGCGGCGCAGCGCCTCGTCGGAGCGCACTCGCAATTCGATCTTGTCGCCCTCGTCGCGGGTGAAGGCCACCACCTCGCCATCGACTGCCAGTCTCACCAGGCGCGCAACCTGTGCCGCACCGAGCCCTGCATCCCGAACCGCGTCGTGGTCGAGCCGCAGCTCGAACTGCGCGCGGCCCGGCAGGTTGTCGTCCTGAACGTCCTTGGCGCCGGGAATCTCGGCAACGATGCGTTTGAGCGCATCGGCAGCGCGCTGGATTGGCTCGAATTCATCGCCACGCACCTTCACGCTGATCGCCTTGCCGGCCGGCGGGCCGCCTGAAAGCACGGTAAAACTCTTGCGCCCAGGGCCGGGCAGCGTCTCTATGGATTGCCGCATGTCCTCGACCACCTGGGTCACGTCGCGCGACTCGTCGGTGCGCGGGTTCAGCGAAACGAAGACCTGGCCGTACAGGTCGCCGTAGACCGGCTCGGTCTCGGTGAACTTGAGGCCCGCATTGCTGGTTACGGCGCGGGCCTCGCCGTCGGCGCCGACACCGCGCAGTTGCTTGCGCACCGCCTGCTCGACCGCCTGGGTGGCCGCCAGCGTGTCTTCCAGCGCGGCGGTCTGCGGCATGTCGACGTTGACATAAAACGCGCGGATCGGATCGAAGGCAAAAAACTGCACCCGGATCATGCCGGTAGCGAACAGTGCGACCGCCATCGCCACCGAGGCAGCGCCTAGCAGCGCAAAACGCTTGGGTCTGCGCAGTGCATAAGCCAGGCCCTGCCCATAACGCAGCCGTATTCCCCGGTTGAAGCGCTCTCGCCAGGCCTGCAGACGCGAAGACGGATCGAAGCGCAGTCCGATCGCACCGACGTGCACCGGCATCATCCAGAACGCTTCGAGCAGCGATATCAACAGTGCCAACGTGACGACGAACGGAATGATGAACATGAACTTGCCGACGATACCGGGCAACAGCATCAGCGGCAGGAATGCAGCCATCGTCGTCGCCACCGAAGCGAGCACAGGCTTCCACACTTCTGCAATCGCATCGAGGCTGGCCTCCAACGCTTTCTGACCGCGCTGCATGCGGTAATAGATCGCCTCGACGACAACCACCGCGTCGTCGACCAGCATGCCCAGCGCGATAACCACGCCGAGCAGCACCGAGACATTGACGGTGTTGCCCAGCGCGTTGAGAACCCCGAAGGTGCCGAACAGCGAAAACGGAATGCCGAGCGCCACCAGCAGGCCGATCCGCCAGCCCAGGAACAACCAGCAAACCGCCAGCACCATCGTGATGCCGACCAGCGCGTTGTTCTGCATCACGCCGATGGCGTTGCGCGTCGGCACGGTCTGATCGTCGCTGAGCAGCAGCTCGAGGCCGCCTGCGCTCAGCACCTGATTCTGGCTCGCGATGTATTGCCCCAGGCGATCGACCAGTTCCAGCGTATTGGTGCCCGACTTCTTCGTCACCGCAAGCGAGACGGCGAATTTGCCGTTCGATGACGCATATTGCGTGGCCGGCGCGCGGGCGCGCTCGATTCGTGCCACCTCGCCGAGTCGGGCCGATACCCCTGGCCGCATGGTCGACGTGATCGGCAGGTCTTCGAGCCGCGCGGGATCCGTCGCCACACCCTTCACGCTGATCGACCAGCTGCCCGCCTGGGTGCGCAAGGTACCGCCGCTCGTGTCGCGCCACCAAGCGGCGAGGCTGTCGGCGACGTCCGAACTCAGCAGGCCACGGCTGGCCAGCGCCTGCGGGTCGGGGCTGATCAGAATCTCCGGATCGCGCAGGCCGGACGCGAATACCGTATCGACGCCACTCAAGCGCTCGAGGTCATTCTTGATGCGTCGCGCATTCAGGCGCAGGCTTTCGTCGTCGGCCTGGCCAACCAGCAACAGCGAGGCGGTCGGGAACCCGTTGCTGGTGGTGATTTCGATGATCACCGGATCTTTGGCGTCGCGCGGCAATTCGCTCGACGCCTTGTTCTGGATTTCGCGACGCAGATCGGCCATCCGTTTGTCGAAGGTCCTCTCGCTGATCTCGCGAAAGCGCACCAGCATGCTGACGACGTTTTCGCGCGAGTTGGAAACCACGAACCGCACGTCCGACACGCCCTTGATCGCATCTTCCAGCGGATTGGTGATCAGCCGCTCGACCTCTTCGGCGCTCGCGCCCGGCAACACCGCGGTCACGCTGACCCAGTTGAAATTGATCTCCGGGTCCTGCTCGCGTGGCATCGACAGGTAACTGAACAAGCCCAGCAGCAGCACCACCACGAAGCCGATGTTGGCCAGCGGGTGGTTGGTGATCAGCGCACGCATGAATTTCATGATGAAGCGCGCCTGACAGAGTTTGTATTCTGTTGTGGCCTCCCCGTGGTGTGAACAGCCATCACTTCTGCACGTCTATGGTTTGTCCGTTTTGCAGCGCCGCCTGTCCGCGCACGACGATCGGCGTGGCGGCGTCGAGCGTCGGCGGCAGTGCGCTGGCACGCCCCTCCTGGGCATCGGGCAAGCGGACAAAACGCGCCTTTGCATCGGTACCATTGCCCTGCTGCACGAACACGCCCAGCACACCGGCGCGCCGCACCAGCAGATTCGGCGGCAGGTGCGGCTGGCTCTCGACCCAGCGCAGGCTGCCGCTGGTGCCCGGCGGCGGCGCAGTGGCAGCGTCCTTGAAGGCCAGCCGGGCCGCCTGCGTGCGTGCCGGTGCGCTCAATGTCGGCGCCACACGCAACAACTTCAGCGCATGGCTGCCGGCGGCGGTGTCGAGGC
>JBBRID010000030.1:0-16106 GCA_038221635.1 Burkholderiales bacterium | reverse complement strand
TCAGTGGTCTGTGCTAGAATTTCTCCCGCCAACGGGCCCACCGAGGGTTTGTAGGCGTTCACGAGGCCGATATGCACCGCGCAATAGGCAGGTTGAGAAATGCGTACATCGCTGTGTACACAACGGGGATTTCGGAGAGATGTCGAACGGTCAGATCGCAGAGCAGGTAAGGCGTAGAAGAACGTTCGCCATCATTTCCCACCCCGACGCCGGCAAGACCACGCTGACCGAAAAGCTGCTGCTGTTCTCGGGCGCGATCCAGATCGCCGGCAGCGTCAAGGCGCGCAAGGCGACCCGGCATGCAACCTCGGACTGGATGGAGATCGAGAAGCAGCGTGGCATCTCGGTCGCCTCGTCGGTGATGCAAATGGAATACCGCGATTGCGTGATCAATTTGCTTGACACGCCCGGGCACCAGGATTTCTCCGAAGATACCTACCGTGTGCTGACCGCGGTGGATGCGGCGCTGATGGTGATCGACGCCGCCAACGGGGTCGAGCCGCAGACGCGGCGCCTGCTGCAGGTTTGCCGGGCGCGCAATACGCCGATCCTGACCTTCGTCAACAAGATGGACCGCGAGGTCAAGGAACCGCTGGATTTGATGGACGAGATCGAGCGCGAGCTCGGCATGGAGGTGGTCCCCTTCACCTGGCCGGTCGGCATGGGCAAGGCTTTTCATGGCGTGATGGATCTGCGTGAGCAACAGATGCGGGTGTTCAGCCCGGGCGAAGATCGAGACCACCACAACGACGAAATCCTGGTCGGCCTCGACAATCCGGCCTATGCGCAACGCTTCGGCATGCAATACGAGCAGGCGAAGGGCGAGATCGAGTTGCTGACCGACGCCGCCCCGCCCTTCGACAAGGCTGACTTCCTGGCCGGGCGGCAGACGCCGATGTTTTTCGGCTCAGCGGTCAACAACTTCGGCGTTCGCGAGGTGCTCGATGCCCTGGTCGACCTGGCGCCGCCACCCGGCAGCCGGCAGGCGATCCAGCGTGTCGTCGCTCCCGATGAAGCCAAATTCACCGGCGTGGTTTTCAAGATCCAGGCCAACATGGACCCGGCGCACCGCGACCGGATTGCCTTCCTTCGCGTGGCCAGCGGCCATTTCGAACGCGGCATGCGCCTGAAGGTGGTGCGTTCGGGCAAAGAGCTGCGGCCCAATTCGGTGGTCAGCTTCCTGAGCCAGCGGCGCGAGTTGCTCGACGAAGCCTTTGCCGGCGACATCATCGGAATTCCCAATCACGGCGTCCTGCAGCTCGGCGACACCTTGAGCGAAGGCGAGGCGCTGCAGTTCACCGGCCTGCCGTTTTTTGCGCCGGAGATGTTTCGCAGCGTCGAGGTGGCCGACCCGCTGAAGACCAAGCAGTTGCGCGCCGGCCTGACCCAACTCGGCGAAGAAGGGGCGATCCAGGTTTTTCGGCCGGTGGCTGGCACTTTGCTGCTGCTCGGCGCAGTCGGGCAGCTGCAGTTCGAGGTGGTGGCGCACCGGCTCGAGCATGAATATGGCGTCAAGGCACGCATCCTTCCGAGCCGCTATCAGGTTGCGCGCTGGGTCAGCTGCGATCCGGCCGACGGTGGCGAGCGCGAGCTCAAACGGTTCATCGATGCCAATTCGCACCGCGTGGCCTACGACGCCGTCGACGCGCCGACTGTGCTGGTCGAATATGCGCCCGAGTTGCGGGCCATCGAGACGAACTGGCCGAAGATCAGGTTCCACGCGCTGCGCGAACATGCCGGGCTGGTGTTTCAGAACCGGCTCGACAGCTGAACTGCGCGACAGCCGATGGCTCAGCCAGCCAATCCACAGAAGTTCTCGGTCGTCGTGCAGGCCAGCCTGATCGACGGCCAGGGCGCATTCGCTGGTGAGGCCGTGCCGGCACGCCGCAAGATCGGCGAAATTCGCGGCGAATCGATCAGCGTGCGCACGGCGCGCCAGCGCGCCAAGGGGCAACAGCGCATCATGCTGATCGAGGTGAGCGACAAGCGCGCCATCGATGCATCGAATTCCTCGGATCCGCTGCGCTTCACCAACCACTCATGCCGGCCCAATGCAGCGCTGCGGATCCGGCAAGGGCGCGTCGAGTTCTACGCGATGCGCGAACTGGCCGCCGGTGAGGAAATTACCGTTGATTACGGCGAAACCCATCACGAGGGGCGCCTTCAGTGCCGGTGCGGAGCAGTCGGCTGCCACGGCCGAATCTGAATCGGCCGGTATCGATAGGTAAGCGTTGTTTGTCGACGTGTGGCCGGGTTACGCGCCCCTGGGGTCGAACGGTTGGCAGAGACCAGCCCCTTATGTGACTTTTTTCGTTGCGTTGACGCAACAAAGATACACCTTCGGCTTCCATTGAAAAGGGTGGCCGCTATACAACATGCGGGTGCGTTCATGAAGAGGTGAAGCACCAATGCCTTGCGGATCGCACTGAACTGGCGAATTGTCTACCCGGACCCTCGTCAACCAGTGCCATGCTCATGGCGTTGATTCAATCCGCTTGGCAAGCAAGAGCGCATTTCGCGAAATTCAAGTTGCCAATCGGGCCAATCAGCCGTCCGCAAAATGGGCGGCAAGGATATTTTTAAATGAGCCCCGTTTCTGTTCCCCCCGCCGACGCTGATTCACTGCGCGCGCAACTTCTCGATCCAAGCCCGATGCAACGGGCCATCGCACTGCACGCCCTCGAGCTCGCGGTTGCCGATTGTTCCAGCCCAGATGGCACCGCAGCGCGCTTGGCCGCCGAAGTCGACCGCTTCACGGCCCGCGGCATCCCTTTCTACCAGCCCCAGGATCGCAGCTTCCGCAACTGGGTCGACCGAGCCGTCGAACACTGGCATCGGCTGCACCCCGCCAAAGGGCTGAAGCAGCAAGCATCGACCTGAACTGCGCCGGCTTGCGCCGGCCTGGTTTCTATCTGCCAGGCTTTAAAGCCTCGAGCTAACGTGGCGGCGCATCAGCGGCGCGACTAACCTCGGGCCCGCCAAGACAGCTTGTCACGCTTTCACGTGTAGGTCACCCAATCCAGGCGCTCGACGTGGTCGAGGTGCGGCAATCCGTTGAAGCTCATCAATACGTGTCGCTTCGAGTTGAACGAGAACTCGGTCACGGCGCTGTTGCGGATCCGCAGATTCAACTCGATCGTCGCCGCCGCCGGCGTCGACAGCACCTGGCCGATCGCCGTCGAAATCGGCCCGCCACTGGACACCAGCAGAACGTCGCCGCTGAAGGCGGTACGGACCTGCTCGAGGGCAGTGCGAACGCCGTCTGAAAATTTTGCATAACTCGGCATGCCAACGGGCCGGGTTTCGCCCGCCATCCAATGGCTCAGTCCATCGCGCAACAGACGAAAATGGGCGCGGATCTGCTCGGCGCTGGCGGGCCGCTGCAACGGCCCCGGGCGCACCGCGGCGATCAAGGCTTCGCTGTCGTATTCATTCAAACCTGGCCAGACGATGGTCGGCATGTTGCACGCGAGCCCCTGTTTGATGGCGGTGAGCGATTGCGATTGCCGGCGCAAATTGCCGACCAATGCCGCCTCGAATCGAATCCCGCGGCCGGCGAACCATTCACCGAGCTGCCGGCACTGACGCTCGCCGAGGCCGCTCAGACAGTCGTAGTCGTCGGCCCCGAACGAGGCCTGACCATGGCGGACAAGATAAAGGGTTCCCATTGTGTGATTCTGGCCCAGCAGCGTCGAGGCTAGCTGTCCCGGGCGTGATCCGCCCGGTATCCCAAGAAGCTGCGCACCGCTCATGCAGGATGAACCACTGGATGCGACGCTGAACGCCACGTCGTTCGAAATGATCGTCGAGTTGCTGATCGACTATGGTCGCGCTGCGCAACCGGATCGCAATATCGATCTCGCCAAATCTTCCGAATCAGGCCAGCGTACGGTTCGAGGTCACGCGACGCCCACTGTCACCGAAGTTGTTGAAAGCGTGGCCGAAGCCCGGGCCAGATGGCGTGATCACGAGCCCGAGCTGCTGATCCCGGGATTGTCCACGCGAGAGCCAAGTCGCCGACCTGATCGACGAAATCCGTTTCAGTGTTTTTGGCCTTCGGGGCTATCGAACTGGTTGATGTAAAAATGCACTCGCCTTCGCGATGCCCGCTGCCGACTCCGCAGGCCGTCTCAGCCGCAGCCGCAGCGAAACTCACCTCGTGACAGCGGTTCCGCAGCAACTCTCGAATCGAGAGGAATGCGGGGTCGCCGCGTCGGTCATGGCCGATTGAGCTCGACGAATCACAAACCTGCAGCCGCTGACAAGCTTCTCATGCAAAAAGTCGACGAACTCATCGAGCAACTGCTGGCGGTATTCAAAGCTCGTCACCTTCTTGCCGAGGCCAACGACATTGGCACGGTCCCGCTGCATGCCGAGATTGCCAGCGTCATCGAGCGAACCACGATCGTTCGGCCCATGGCGGAAGTGCGGCGCGTGACGATTGTTCTTTCGGATCTGCGCGGCTTCACCGGATTGTCAGAACGATGTGGTGCGCTCGAAACGGTGCAGATTCTCAACCGCTACCTGGAACGGATGAGCGAAATCATCGTTCGTCATGGCGGCATCATCGACAAGTTCATGGGTGACGCCATCATGGTGCTGTTCGGAGCGCCGATCACTCGCGGCGACGACATTGTTCGTGCGCTGGCCTGCGCCATCGAAATGCAGATGGCCATGGAGGACGTGAACGCTCGAAACAAGGTCGATGGACTGGAGCCGCTCTACATGGGCATTGGCGTCAACACCGGAGAGGTCGTTGCCGGGCACATTGGCTCGGACCTTCACAGCGAATACACCGTCATCGGTGACCAGGTCAACCTGGCCTCACGGATCGAGGCCCACAGCTTGCGCGGACAGATCCTGCTCAGCGAGAACACCTTCTTGCTTGCCCGAGACTTCATCGAGACAGGAGATGTGAACGAAGTCACGGTGAAGGGAAGGAAGGACAAGGTCCGCATGTATGAACTGATCGCTCTCACCAAGCCTCGCCGAATGTCGGCGCCTGTGCGGGAAATGCGGAACAGTCCGCGCGTCGACGTTCAGATGGCAATTTCCTTCCAGCTTCTTCAAGACAAAACCGTATTGAATCCGCTGATATCCGGCAAGCTTGTAGACATTGGCTATGGTGGTCTTTCCATCGTCACAGCAAGCCGCATCGAACCATTCAGCAACATCAAGCTTGCGCTGTCCCTGTCATTGCTGAGCGCTGATTCTTCGGAGATCTATGCCGAGGTCCTAGCCGTTGCGCCAGCAGGCAAAGGCTACGAGTGCAGGGTCGAGTTCACGTCGATCGATGAACCGGCGAGCCGCGCCGTCAAGGATTTCGTCGACGGCATCGTCGAGTTGAACCGCCGCTAGCGCTCGGCCACGTAGTGCGCAATGCTGACCACTTCACCGGGCAGCAGGAAAGCACGTACGCGGGCTTCGATCTCCTGGTCGGCGAGGGTCGTGCGTGCGCGCTGGTGCAGGTAGTCGGCCCACGAGGTGACGATGAACCGCTCGCAGAAGCGCGACGGATCGGACAGGTCACGATAGACGCGCCAGAAGGTTGCACCATCGCGGCGCCGTGGCGCCCGCATCTGCGTGATGACCGCCAGGAACTCGTCAGCCTGGCCGGGCGCAATGCGATAACCGAATTCGACTGCCACCGGGCCGGCACCAGGTGCCGGCTCATGGGCGAGAAACAGTTCCTGCCAGGCCGAGACCTGTGTGACCTCCTGCGCCACCCCCATGCGCAGTGGAAACGGCTTGGCCAGCAGCAGACCGGCCGACATCATCAGAGCCGCGCCGATCAACGCCGAACTGAGCCCGAAAATGCCCGACAGCGCGCCCCACAGCGCCGACCCGATTGCGAACGACCCGAGTGCGCACACCGTATGCATGGCCAGCGCGCGGGCCCGCACCCACGGCGGAACACTGGTCTGGGTGGCGGTATTGAAGGTCGCCATCGATGTCATCCAGGCACCCCCGCCAAGAAACAGCGCCAGGTAGACCAGCGGTGGCCAGTGCGACAAGGCAGCCACCAGCATCACGCTGGCAAAGATGACGCAGCCACTGCCGACGATCCCTTCGAGGCCGACCCTGGACCGCAAGCGTCCCATCAGCAGACCGGCCACCACGGCGCCGCCGCCGAGGCAGCCCATCAGCAGACCATAACCGGTGGCTCCCAGGCCGAGTTGGCGCTGGCCGATGACCGGCAGCAACGCCCACAATGCCGAGCCGGCCCCACTGAAGGCGACGGTGCGCACCAACTGGGCCAGCACGATCTCCGAGTGCCGCGCGAAGCGCAGCCCGCTGAGCATGCCGCCCCACAGGCGCTCCGGCGGCAAGCGCGACGGTGGATGAGGACTCGGTGGCCAGTGGTTGATCGCATACAACATGCCCACGGTGCCCAAGGCGGCGATTGCGAAATTCCATGCACCGCCAACCTGAGCGAAGACGACTCCCGCCAACGCCGGCCCAACGGCGCGCGCTGCGTTCCAGTTGATCGAAATGGCGGCGATGGCTTGCGGCAATTGCTCGCGCGCGACCGAATCGCCAATGGTCGAATTCCACGCCGGCATCACCAACGCGGTGCAGCAACCGGCGATGAAGATGAACACCAGAATCGTCGCCGCTCCGGCCAGTCCGGCTAGCAGCAGCACGGCAAGCAGCACCACCGACAGCGTCTGCACGACCAGCCCCCAGCTCATCAGGCGCTTGCGATCGGCAGTATCGGAAAGCACGCCCGCCGGCAGTGACAACAGGAACATCGGCAGGAAGACGGCCGTCTGCACCAGCGCGGCCAGGAAGTCCGAGCCGGTCTGCTCGACCATCATCCAGGCCGCAGTCATGGTCTGCATCGCGTTGCCGAGGAAGAAGATTCCGGCAAAGATCCACAGACCACGGAACGGCTGGCGGTTCAACAGGCCTTCGCCGCCAGCACTGTCTTCGAGACTCAACGCCATGCGAAATCCGGCTGGTCGAAATGAGCGACCCGCGTGTCTCGTCCGCTCAGGCAGACCTCGCAGAACTGGTAGATCATCGCCGCGGTGGGTGCCGCAATCCAGCCGCTGCCAACCGGCATTCGCAGCACCGGGTGCGGGCCGTGCCTGCTTGCCTCGAGCATCGGCGCATCGCTGCGCAGGAACTCGTCCAGACCAATCCGGTGGATGCTCGCGACCTCGGCCTCGTTGATCTGCATCTGATCGGCGCGCCCCGCCCACACCACGACCGGGGTGATGACGAAGCCGGAGCGGGTCGCGTAATCGTCGAGCCGGCCCAGCACGGCGTCGGCTTCCAGGTGAAGATCGACCTCCTCGGCAAGTTCGCGCAACGCCGCCTGCTCGGCGTCTTCGCCCGCGTCGACCCGCCCGCCCGGCAATGCCCATTGACCACCATGTTTGCGCAGGGTGCCGGCGCGGCGCGTCAACACCAGGGCAGCGTGGTCGGACCAATCGGCCTGCGTCGGCAATCCGGGCAGGTCGGCACCGAAGCCCGCTTCGGTGACTGCCAGCGCAACGGCAGCGCGACGCAGCCCGGCCGTTTCAGGCAACGGCGCCAACCGCGGCGCAAACGAATCCAGCCGGGTCCGCAGATCGGCTCGCAGCCCCGACGCGAATTTCACCACTGCGCCGCGCCGCGCCAGGTCGAGCATGGGGGAGTCGACTACGCTGGTTCGCTTCATCGGATGTTGAAAGATGGCATGCTCGGCATCGGCGGTGATTGTGCGCCGTGATACGGTTAGACGCGGCAGCAACGTTCCAAGACCGGCCCAGTGCGGCCTGACCGAAGGCTGGGCACTAAAGGACGAATGGACAGCGGAGAATCATCGACAACGCCAGTGGCAAGCGGATTTCGGGCTCGTTGGGCTCGCTTGAGGGCCGCCTTCGAATCGCTGGATCCGACCGTTCGCGGCCTGATCTGGAGTGCCGGTGCCGGACTCGTTTTCGTCACCCTGAATGCGACCATGCGGGCGCTGGCGCTGCAGATGGACGTTTTTCAGGCGCAGTTCATGCGCTACTTTGCCGGCATGCTGGTGATGCTGCCGCTGATATTCCGCGGCGGTCCGATCAACTGGATGCCACGCCGGATCAGTGGGCAGTTCAGCCGCGGTGCGCTGCATGCGGCGGGCCTCACGCTGTGGTTCTTCGCGCTGACACGCATTCCATTGGCCGATGTGACGGCAATCGGTTTCACGACGCCGATCTTCATCATGATCGGCGCGATGCTGTTCTTCAAAGAGCCGATGCGCTGGGAACGCTGGCTGGCAGCGGGTATCGGCTTCGCCGGGGTGCTGATCGTCGTCGGGCCGAAGATGACGGGTGCTGGCGGGGTCTACAACCTGGTGATGCTCGCATCGGCACCATTGTTCGCGGCCTCGTTCCTGGTCACCAAGGCGCTGACACGCTACGAGCGCACCGGCGTCATCCTGTTGTGGCAAGGCATCACTGTCACGCTGTTCAGTCTGCCGCTCGCGATGCTGAACTGGCAGGCGCCAAGTGTGGGCCAATGGCTGGGCTTTCTGGTCTGCGGCCTGCTCGGCAATACCGCCCATTTCATGCTGACCCAGTCGTACCGGATTGCCGACATTTCGTCGACCCAGTCGGTCAAATTTCTTGACCTGATCTGGGCAACACTGATCGGATGGGCAGTCTTCGGCGATGCGCCGAGCCAGTGGACGCTGCTCGGCGGAACGGTAATTTGCGGCGCCACCTTGTGGATCGCGCACCGCGAGCGGCAGATCCGGATCAGGGGCGCGTCGGTGCAGTGAGTTCAGCTGAACTCAAGGTGCCGGCGGCGTATCGCGCGCCCGCATCTTGGCGTTTGCATACGCGCCTTGCGGCACATGCAGCAAATCGCCAATGCGCCGCATCACGTGGTTCTCGTGGGCATCCAGATTGCCATCGGCGTAAGCAACCCTCCACATGGCCTCGATCATGTCCACCTTCTGCTGCATCGAAAACGATTCATTGACACGTGATGTAAACGTGAAGAAGTCAGTTGCCTCGCGCGAGATACGAGCAGCCCGGTCGAACAACACATCGCTCTCGTCGGGCGACAACACGAAGGTCTTGCGCAACGCGTCACCCACCACCTCGCGCTCGGCGTCGGTCATCTCGGGATCGGCCCGCATCACCTCGACCAACAGAACCGCGGTGGCGAGTTGCAGTGCATGTTCGCCAGCCTGCGGTGACTCGACAGCCGGTGCGATCAGTTGGTCGAACAATTCCTTCAGATTCTTCAGCATGGCTTTGATAAATTGGCAGGCCCGAGCCGCTATCTTCAGAGCATAGAGCAAGATCCATTGACGCGAAAACACCGACAATCGTTCACCGATACCGACCAATTCCAGCTACGCTGCAGACAAAGGAGCTTCTAATTGATCATCGGCCGCTTCTGTTCCCTTCTGCTGGCGTCGGGCCTGTCGGTACTGCTGCTGGGTTGCGCCACGAACTCGACAAAACAGCCGCCGGCTGCTGTTCGCGAGGCGACACCGGCCACGCCGACGGCCAGCTCAACCGAGACCAAGACTGTCGAACTGATGGAGACGACCCGCCAATCGGCGCGGGCAACCGCCGAATGGCTGGCCCGTGGTGTCGACAGCTGGTTCGGCGACAAACCGTTCGGCGAAGGCGGCAAGGTGACCGATGGCCGCATGAGTCTGAGCCTGTTCAAGCGCCAGGACGAAAAATTCGACGTCAGCCTGCGCTTCAACGCGCGGTTTCGGCTGCCCAATGTCGAGGAAAAGACCTATCTCTTCATCGGCCGCGACAACGAGCGCGAGGTGATCACCGACAAACCCGGCAGCCTGTCCAGGCAGGACCGGTTGTTGGGCGACACCAACAGTGAGCGCTCGTTCTTCGCCGGCCTCGGGCGCGATATCAACGACGCCGTCGATTTCCGTCTGGGCGTGCGTGGTGGCCTGAAGCCTTACGCGCAGGCGCGTTACCGCCAACAGTGGCGATTCGGTGATACCGACCTGGCGGAGTTCCGCGAGACCGTGTTCTGGACCTTGCAGGACCACCTCGGATCGACCACCGTGGCATCCTACGAGCGCAATTTTTCGCGCAGCCTGGTGGGTCGCTGGCTGAACGCGGCGACGATCACGCAGAAGAACCGAAAATTCGAGTGGTCAAGCAGCCTGGGTGCGTACAAGGGCTTCGGCAATCAGCGCCTGTTGTCGCTCGAAGCGCTGGCCAGCGGCGTCCAGGGCTCGGGGGTCGGGGTCTCCGATTACGGCGTGCAGACCAAATGGGAGCAACCGATCTACCGTGACTGGATGCTCGGTGAAGTCCTGATCGGCCATTTCTGGCCGAAGCGCGAGGTCTTTGCCGAGCGCAGTCGCGCCTGGGCGATCGGCACGCGCCTGAAGCTGCGGTTCTAAACGGCTGAAGCTGCGGTTCTAAACTCAAGCGTAGCGGGCGACCGTCAAGCCTTCCATGCTGATCTCGGGCGTTCGAGCGGCCACCAGATCGGCCAACACGCGGCCGGTGCCGGCGGCCATGGTCCAGCCGAGCGTGCCGTGGCCGGTTGCCAGCAGCAATTCCGGAAACGACGTGGCACCAACTACCGGCGTGCCATCCGGTGTCATCGGCCGCAGGCCGGTCCAGAATTCGGCGCGACTGGTGTCCCCCCCGTGTGGAAACAAGTCGGTGACGACGAATTCGAGCGTGCGCCGACGGCCTTCGTCGAGTGTCAGATCGAATCCGGACAGCTGAGCCGTGCCGCCGACGCGTATCCGATCGCCGAGGCGGGTGACCGCAACCTTGTGCGTTTCGTCCATGATGGTCGACTCGGGCGCCTTCGCCGCATTGATGATCGGCACCGTGATCGAGAAGCCCTTCACCGGATAGACCGGCAGCCGGATCCCCAGCGGGGCCAGCATGCGGGTCGAGTAGCTGCCGAGCGCCAGTACGTAGCGGTCGGCGATGAGCACACCGGCTGAGGTCTTCACGCCGTTGATTCGTCCGCCGGCCGATTCGACCGCGTCGATCGATGTATCGAAACGGAATTGCACACCGATCGCCTTGGCCTTTTCGGCCAGCGCCTTCGTGAACAAGTGGCAATCGCCGGTTTCGTCGCCGGGCAAGCGCAGCGCGCCGACAAATTTGTGCTGCACCTCGGCCAGGGCCGGTTCATATTCGAGGTAGCCGGCGCGATCGAGCAGCTGGAACGCCACGCCGTGCTGTTGCAGGATTTCGATGTCCTTGGCGGTGGCGTCGAGCTGTTTCTGGGTTCGAAACAATTGCAGCGTTCCCTGCATCCGCTCGTCATAGCGGATTCCGGTGTCCTGGCGCAGCGCCTCCAGGCAATCCCGGCTGTATTCGGCCAGGCGCACCATTCGGCCCTTGTTGATGCGGTAACGCTCAGCGGTGCAATTGCGCAATGTCGCCAGGCCCCAGCGCCACATCGCGAGGTCGAGCATGGGCCGAACCACCAGCGGGCTGTGTTGCATCAACAGCCACTTGATTGCCTTGACCGGCACCCCCGGTCCGGCCCAGGGCGCTGAATAGCCCGGCGAGACCTCACCGGCATTGGCATAACTGGTTTCCAGCCCGGCGCCCGGCTGTCGGTCGACGACGACCACATCGTGCCCGTCACGCGCCAGATACCAGGCCACCGAAGTGCCGATCACGCCGCTTCCGAGCACCAGAACACGCATCTGCATTCCTCCGCTGAGTCGGCCCGCCCCGCGAAGCAGGCACCGCACCACGCTGACAGAAAATGAACTGCCGCAACCGGCCACGCTACGTTAACCTATCCCCAATGCCGCTTCGCACGGACTGCGCATACGATGTACGCTTGGCCGAGCCGTTATCGACCTTGCCCGACTTCTATCGAACGCGCGGCCATGCCGCCCAGACCGTATCTCGTGAAGGACCAGCACCATGTGGGGAATCGAGTGGCTGAAGCCCGCCGTCTTTTTCGGATCGTTCCTGTTTGCGATGATCGGTGTGCTGGTCTTCTGGATCAGCTTCATCGTCATCGACAAGCTCACGCCGTACGACTTGTGGTCCGAACTGGTCGAGAAAAAAAATGTCGCGCTGGCCATCGTCGTTGGCTCGATGTGCATCGCCATCGGGCTGATCGTCGCCGCATCGGTGCACGGTTGATACCCAGGCTGCGCGACCAGTCCCGCCAGCAACCCCCGTCGACATGGCCGCCGTCCTGAACGCGCGTGCGCGGCGGCCCGCGGTCCGTCCGATCGAGATCGCACTGCTGGTCTCGGTTTTCACCATTGCAGCATGCGGCCTGGTCTACGAACTGGCGGCCGGCGCGCTGGCCAGTTATCTGCTCGGCGATTCGGTGCTGCAGTTCTCGACCGTGATCGGCTGCTACTTGTTCGCGATGGGCCTGGGTTCCTACCTGTCGCGCTTCCTGGATCGTCAGCTGGTCGCTCATTTTCTTCGCATCGAATTGCTGGTCGGCGTGATCGGCGGCCTGATGCCGGCCGCGCTGTTCGCGCTGTTCAACCTGGCCTCCGGCTCGTTCCGCTTCGCGCTCTACGGCCTGGTGCTCATCATTGGCACTTTGGTCGGGCTGGAAATTCCGCTGGTGATGCGAATCCTGAAGCGTCAGTTCAGCGAACTTTATGGCCTGAAGGATCTGGTCTCGCAGGTACTGACTTTCGACTACCTCGGCGCACTGGCGGTATCGGTGGCGTTCCCGCTGCTGTTGGTACCGCAGCTCGGCCTGATCCGCACCGGCGCCTTCTTCGGGCTGCTCAATGTCGGCGTCGCCTTTTGGGCCCTGTGGCTGTTTCGCGGCGAGTTGCGGCGGCCTGTAGCCGATGCGCTGGCTTGCGCGGCCAGCCTGGCGATCCTGCTCGGCGCGTTTGCCGGTGCCGACCGCATCAGCAACTGGGCCGAAGACCGTTTCTACGGCGATGGCGTGATCTACAGCGAAACCAGCAGCTACCAGCGCATCGTCGTGACCTCGGGCCAGAGCGGCGTGCGGCTGTTTCTGAACGGCAACCTCCAATTCCATTCGCGCGACGAATACCGTTACCACGAGTCGCTGGTGCATCCAGTCATGCTGGCGCATGGCGCGCCGCGCAAGGTACTCGTGCTCGGGGGCGGTGATGGCATGGCGGTGCGGGAGATCCTCAAATACCCGTCGGTCCAATCAGTGACGCTGGTCGAACTCGACCCGCACATGACGAAGCTGTTTGCTGAGCAACCCCTGCTGCGCAAACTCAACGCGGACGCCCTGCATTCGAGCAAGCTGAAAATCGTCAACGCAGACGCGTTCGGCTGGCTCGAGACCAATGCGGATCTGTTCGATGTGATCGTCGTCGACTTTCCCGACCCGACCAATTATTCGATCGGCAAGCTCTACACCACGAGCTTCTACCGACTGATCGACCACCACCTGGCCGCCAGCGGCTTCGCGACGATCCAGACCACCTCGCCACTGCTTGCACGGCGCAGTTTCTGGACCGTTGCCACCACGCTGGAAGCGGCCGGCTTGTCGGCCACGGCTTACCACGCCCACGTGCCGAGTTTTGGCGAATGGGGGTTCCTGATCGCCGGGCGACGTCCGTTCGCCGTCCCGCGCGCGCCGCGCGAGCTGCCGCCGGGCCTGCGCTTCCTGAGCCTGGACAACCTGCCGGCCATGTTCCAGTTTCCGGCCGACATGGCGCGCGTACCGACTGAGGTCAACCGCCTGTCGAACCAGGTTCTGGTGCAGACCTACGAGCAGGAATGGGGCAAGGTCCACGAGTGAAACGGCGCGATGTCATCGCCGCCAGTGCGGGCGCCGCGTTGTTCTCGCCATTGGCCGGTCTGACGGGTTGCGGGCGAGCCACTGCCGGTCCTGAGTACGCCGGCGATTGGGTAGGCGCCGACCATCGGCGCGGGCACCTGGTGCGAGACCGTGGCGCGCCCGGACAGGCAGCCGTCAAGCGTCGTGCGGCGGTCGTGATCATTGGCGGCGGTGTCGCCGGACTGGCCTGCGCACGCGCCTTGAGGCGACGCGGCATCGACGACGTGCACCTGCTCGAGCTGGAAGACGAAGCCGGCGGCAACGCGCGTGGTCACACGCTGGGCGCGATGGCTTGTCCGCTCGGCGCGCACTACCTGCCGGTACCAGACCCCGCCAATCACGACCTGGTCGAATGCCTGGCCGAACTCGAACTGTGCCAACAACAGGCAGGCCGCTGGGTCTACGACGAACAGCATCTCTGCCACAGCCCGCAGGAGCGGCTGTTCATGCCCGATCCATCGTCGGATCTGCACGGCGACTGGATCGAAGGCCTGCTGCCGCCGCCCGCCGCGCTGCCGAAAGACCAACGCGCCGCTTCGCAAGCCGACTATCGGCGCTTCGGCTCGTTGGTGGATCGCGAGATGAAGCTGCGCAGTTTTGCGATCCCGACCTGGCAAGCCGGCTGGAGCGATCGTTTGCAGGCACTCGATTCGCAAACCTTTGGCGCCTGGCTCGATCATGAAGGCCTGCACGCACCGGCACTGCGCTGGTACCTCGACTACTGCTGCCGCGACGACTACGGTGCCGGCAGCGGACACGTCTCGGCCTGGGCTGGTCTGCAATATTTCGCCAGCCGTCACGGCTTCGAGCGTTTCGGCGGCGAAGCCGATGCGTCCGTTTCCAGTGGAGTGCTGACCTGGCCAGAAGGCAACGCGTGGTTGACACGCCGATTGGCCAAGCCGCTCGGCGATCGACTGCACAGTGCGCGCACCGTGGTGCGCATCGACGAGTCAGCCCACGAGGTCAACATCGACGCCTTCGACCATCGCACCACCCAGCTCGAGCGCTGGACGGCGCGGCAGGTCGTGGTTGCAACGCCGCTGTTCATCGCGGCGCGTCTGTCGAGCGCACCCTCAGCGGCCTTGCAGGCCGCAGCATCCGCTCTGAGCTATGCGCCTTGGCTGGTCGCAAACATCCAGCTCGACCAGGCCTTGCGCGACCGGCCCGGCGCGCCACCTTCGTGGGACAACGTGGTCTACGCCAGCAAATCACTGGGGTATGTGGATGCCATGCACCAGAGTACCCGCCCGCGTGCCGGACCGACGGTATTGACTGCCTATTGGGCACTCGGCGGCGACAACATCGAGCAGGCGCGCGAAGCACGCCAGCAGTTGCTCGAACGCCCGTGGCAAAGCTGGTCGGAACAGATCCTGGCGCAACTGGAGCCGGCTCACGTCGATCTGCGCGGCAAGGTCAGTCGAATCGATCTGATGCGTTATGGCCATGCGATGGCTGTCCCGCGCCCCGGTACACGAGGCCATCCGGCGCTGCGGGCCCTGGCTGAACAGGCAGGGCGGGTCAGCTTTGCTCACAGCGACTTGTCGGCATATTCGATTTTCGAAGAGGCCTTTTTCCACGGCCACCGGGTCGGCAGTTCGCTGCGGGTCTGACTTCATGCATCGCTATAATTTGCAGCAGCGCTGATTTGTTCCGGCTTGCGAGCGCTTTAAAAATGCAGCTAAAGAGAGATGGCACCCGACCGGCCTCTTGTGCGACTGTCTAGCAACTGATCTGCCGGTCAACTTTTTTGCCATGCCCGTCTCCTCCCTGACTGCCACAGCCGATTCGAGCGCCACCCTGGACGCGGTGACCCCGCAGCAGATGGCTTTCGACGAGCCGTTGCCGTTGCAAAGCGGCAAGCAACTCCAGCACTATCAGCTGACCTACGAAACCTATGGCGAGCTGAACGCCGAGCGCAGCAATGCAGTGCTCGTCTGCCACGCGCTGAATGCCAGCCACCATGTGGCAGGCCGCTACGAAGGTCAACCGAAAAGTGACGGTTGGTGGGACAACCTGATCGGCCCCGGCAAGCCGATCGATACCCGCCATTTTTTTGTTGTCGGCATCAACAACCCGGGGTCTTGTTTCGGCTCGACCGGGCCGATGCACAGCAACCCAGATCCGGCTGCCGAGGGGCAACCGTATGGCGCCGATTTTCCGGTGGTGACGGTCGAAGACTGGGTCGATGCGCAGGCACGGCTGTTCGATCGCATGGGAATCGAACAGTTGGCCGCGGTGATCGGCGGCAGCCTGGGCGGCATGCAGGCCCTTGGCTGGGCGCTGCGTTATCCCGATCGGCTGCGTCACTGCGTCGCGATCGCGACCGCTCCGAACTTGTCGGCCCAGAACATCGCGTTCAA
>JBBRID010000029.1:0-16369 GCA_038221635.1 Burkholderiales bacterium | reverse complement strand
GACGCCATGCGGCGAACGCCAGACATTGACCTGTCGGATCACCTGACGCGTCTCGGTATCGATGACTGTCATCTTGCGAGCCCATCGGGAACTGACGAGCAGCGTTTTGCCATCGGCAAGCACGTCCATGCAGTCCGGTCCACCAGGCGCCGGATAGTTTGCGACGACGCTCAGGGTTTGCAGGTCGATCTTGCTGATGGTGTTGGCCACGCGGTTGCTGACATAGACATGGCGTTTGTCGCCGGCAGCGCGAAACGCATGAGCGCCGTCGCCGGTCTCTATCCGCTTGATGAGTTTCGGCGCTGCCTCACGCACATCGTAGACCTCGACGACCTTGTCTCCGGTCAATCCGACCAGCAACAAACGATCGTCCGGCGACAGATAGACATCGGCCGGCATCTTGCCGACGCTGATTTTCCAGCGCGGCTTTTGGGTCGCCAGATCGATCGCGATCAATTCGTCGCTGTCCTGCATGGAACTGTAGACAACGCTGCTCTTGCTATCGATCATCAAGTGGCTCGGGGTCTTGCCGCTCGGCACGCGGGCTGCGAGCTTCAGCGGCGTCGTCGCATTGCTGGCGTCCCAATGATAGATATCGATGTGATTGAGCCGGTTGGCCGCGGTGACAAACCATTTCATGTCAGGCGAGAACCGCAGGTGGTAGGGATCGACGATCCCGGTAACAACCCGTTGCACTTGCGCCGTCACGGGATCGATGAACGTCAGCGAATCGCTCATCGCGTTGGCCACCAGCAGCGACTTCTCGTCTGGACTGAGGTAAAGGTGATGCGGCTCCTTGCCAGTCGGAATCCGTTTGATCTCGGCGTAGGTACGCGAGTCGATGACGCTGATGTTGGCATCCAGCGAGTTCAGCACGAAGATCGGTCTTCCCGATGCTTGGGATCCCGCCGACGCGGATGATTGCGCTGCCGACGCCGCACTCGCGGAGGCCGCGCTGGGCGACGACGCAGTTGCTGGCGACAATGCAGGCTTCGGCCCCGCCGATGCAGAGGCACCCGTCGACACACTGGCCGGCGCCGGCGATGCGGAGACAACAACGGCCTGACCCAATGCCACAGCGCCGATAGAGATCGCCGCAAGAAGGGATGCGAGGCGGTTTTCCCGCAATCCAAGGCGCCGCAAAGGCTGGTGAAACAGTTCGAAAGACGAGCCCAAGACGGAACCTTCAGAGCAAACCGTCAAGTGTAGGGGTTCGCCCGTGTCTCGGGTGATTGCCCAAGCGATTCACTCACTCATCGTCGTCGCCACCGAGAATGCCGCCCAACAACCCGCCTGCACCGAAGCCGCCGAGCACCGAACCTTCGCCACGCGAGCCGCCGCGCTGCGGTGCGGCGGCGAACACCCGCGATGCGAGCCGCGAGAACGGCAGACTTTGCAGCCAGACGGTTCCCGGACCGGTCACCTTGGCAAAGAACAAACCCTCGCCGCCGAACAGCGCCGTCTTGATCTTGCCGACGTACTGGATCTCGAAATTGACGTCGCGCGTGAATGCAACCACACAGCCGGTGTCGATCAACAGGGTTTCTCCGGGTCGCAAGTCGCGCTTCATCACCGTGCCGCCAGCGTGCACGAACGCCAGCCCGCTGCCTTCGAGCTTCTGCATGATGAAGCCTTCGCCGCCGAAAAAGCCGACCGACAATTTTTGCTGCAGATAGATGCCCAGCGACACGCCGCGCGCCGCGCACAGGAAGGCATCTTTCTGGCAGATCAGCATGCCGCCCAGCTGGCTGAGATCCATCGGCAGAATCTTGCCCGGATACGGCGCCGCGAACGCGACCTTCGCCCTTTGTGAACTCTGGTTCGTGTAAACCGTAATGAACAACGACTCGCCGGTGATCAGCCGCTTGCCGGCACCGAGCAGTTTGCCGAACAAGCCGCCTTGACCGCCCGAGCCATCGCCGAAGACGGTGTCGAGGGTGATGCCGGAATCCATGTACATCATGCTGCCGGCCTCGCCGACCGCGGCCTCTTGCGGATCGAGCTCGACTTCGACGAATTGCATCTCCGAGCCTTTGATCTCGAAATCGACAACATCCATGGCCATTGTTTCGCTCCTTGCTGCTGTTTGCGGAATTACGCTCGAAAAGGGGATGGAATGCTAGCGCGACCGAAACCTAGACTGCCGCTCGAGCAGCGTCCAGGGGCACAAGCATGCGACAAACCAGCCATTTTCGAACATTGACTGCGTGCCTGATGGTGGCCGGATTCACCTTTGGTACGCCGAACATGCAGGCTGCAACGGCCGCCATCGAACCCTCGGCACCGATCGAACTCCTGCTTGCCAACCGGGCCACAGCGACGATCGACCCAAGCCGCTATCTGGTCAGCGAAAAGTACGATGGCGTACGAGCCTTCTGGGACGGCCGAACGCTGCGATTCCGCAGTGGACGCGAGATTGCCGCCCCGCAATGGTTTCTGCAGCGCTTGCCAGAAACCCCTCTCGACGGCGAATTGTGGCTCGGCCGCGGCCGGTTCGATGCCTTGTCGGGCATCGTCCGCAGTGCCAGTGCAGACGAGGCAGCGTGGCAACAAGTCCGCTACGTGGTCTTCGAACTGCCGGGCTTCGCGGGCACTTTCGTCGAACGGGCGGCACGAATCGAACACATCGTGGCAACAGCAGGCTGGCCACAATTGCGCGCTGCCACGCAGCGACTCGTCACCGACCGGGCAGCGTTGGATCGCCTGTTCAGACAAACCATTGCGGCGGGCGGAGAGGGGCTGATGCTCCATCTCGCAACCGCACCTTACAAGACCGGCCGCAGCGACGACCTGATCAAGCTGAAGCCGCAACTCGACGACGAAGCCGTGGTCGTCAGCCATCGGCCTGGCAAAGGCAAGTACGCAGGCATGCTGGGCGCCGTTCAGTTGCGCGCGAACGACGGCAGGCGATTTTGGGTTGGCAGCGGGTTCAGCGACGCCCAACGTCGGGACCCCCCGGCCGTTGGCTCAGTGGTCACCTACCGCTACCGCGAACTGACCAGCGGCGGTCTTCCCCGATTTGCCAGCTTCGCCCGGGTGCGCGAAATCGACTGACCGCAGACGCCAGTTGCATGCAACTTTGAGACTTCCCGCTGCAACTCCGGCCAGTATTGCGAATTGCGTCCATTTATAATTTCCGGTTGCCTGTAACGCCTTCGTACTGCCAAGCGCGCCCTACCGCCCCTCGCAGGCGTCAATCAAGAAAAGACCATGTCAAGCTCATCCAAAGTCGCACTGATTACCGGCGTCACCGGCCAAGACGGCGCCTACCTGAGCGAGCTTCTGCTCGCCAAGGGCTATGAAGTACACGGCATCAAGCGCCGCTCGTCTCTGTTCAACACCGATCGCATCGATCACCTCTATCAAGACCCGCACGTCAATCACCAGCGCTTCATGCTGCACTACGGTGACCTGACCGATTCGACCAACCTGATTCGTATCATCCAGCAGGTTCAGCCCGACGAAATTTATAACCTGGCCGCGATGAGCCACGTGGCGGTCAGTTTCGAGACTCCGGAATACACCGCCAACGCCGACGGCATCGGCACCTTGCGCATCCTCGAGGCCATTCGCATCCTCGGGCTGGAAAAGAAGACGCGCTTCTATCAGGCCAGCACCTCGGAGCTGTACGGCCTGGTGCAGGAGATCCCGCAGAAAGAAACCACGCCTTTCTACCCGCGCAGCCCATATGCAGTGGCCAAGCTGTACGGCTACTGGATCACCGTCAACTACCGCGAGGCCTATGGGCTGTATGCCTGCAACGGCATCCTGTTCAACCATGAGAGCCCGCTGCGCGGCGAGACCTTCGTCACCCGCAAGATCACCCGCGCCATCACGCGCATCGCGCTGGGCATGCAGGATTGCCTGTACCTGGGCAACATGAGCGCCTTGCGCGACTGGGGTCACGCGAAAGACTATGTCGAGATGCAGTGGATGATGCTGCAGCAGGACAAGCCGGAAGATTTCGTCATCGCTACCGGCGTGCAGTTCAGCGTACGTCAGTTCGTCGAGTTCAGCGCGAAGGAGCTCGGCATAACGCTGGCCTTCAGCGGTGAAGGCGAAGCCGAGGTCGGCACGGTCGAGAAGGTCGACCCTGTCGGTGGAGAAATCAAGGCGCGTTGCAAACCGGGCGACGTGATCGTCAAGGTCGACGCTCGCTACTATCGGCCAACCGAAGTCGAAACCCTGCTCGGCGACCCCAGCAAGGCCAAGGAGAAACTCGGCTGGGTGCCGAAGATCACGCTGCCCGAACTGGTGAAGGAGATGGTCGAGGCCGATTATGTTGCCGCGCGCCGGGACAGTCTGGTCAAGATGGCGGGATTCAAGGCTTACGACTTCAACGAATGACGACGCAAGGGCCCGGGCGTTGCCGCCTGCCTGGTCATGAGGAATGAACGAGCGTTACCAACGCCAATGGGAGACGCTGGGGGCAGAGGATCCTTTTTGGGCGGTTTTGACCGATCCCCGGATGAAGGATGGCGGATGGGACAAGGCGGCTTTTTTCCAGACCGGTGTCGACGAAATCGATGGCGTGCTCGCAAGAATTGCCCAGCTCGGCATCGAACTCCAATTCGATACAGCGCTCGACTACGGCTGCGGTGTCGGTCGCCTGACCCGCGCCCTGGCAACGCCGTTTCAGCGGGTGACCGCACTCGACATCTCGGACGCGATGCTCTCCGTGGCGCGGATCGAGAATCAACAATGCGCCAACATCCACTTCATCCGAACGTCCGGTGTTGAACTGGCGGCCGTCGCAGACGAAAGCGTCGATCTGGTTTACAGCAACATCGTTCTGCAACATTCGCCGCAGCCTGTGCAAGCACGGCTGATTGCGGAGTTTGCTCGGGTGCTGCGGCGCGGCGGGTCGCTGGTTTTCCAGACACCTTCACGTCCGAATATCCGCAGCGTCAACGGACTGGTCCATTGCCTGGCGGGAAATCGGATCCTGAATCTGGCCAGGCGGCTCAAGCACGGCAAGGGCCGCGTGATGGAGATGCATGCCTTCGGCAAGACACAGGTCGTGGAGTGCTTGACCAAAGCCGGCATGGGAATCATCGATGTGGATGACGATTTTTCTGCCGGGCCTGCGTTCGTCAGCTATCGCTATTTTTCCGTCAAGCGCTGAGGCGTGCTGATGGCGGTCCAACGGTTCGCTCCAACCTCCAGGAAATCGACGACCCCTTGCTGAAGTTTCCCAAATCGGTGCAACATTTGCGTGGGCACGCCACCCGTGCTGGCTGGGCAGTTTCCGACGCCTTCGTCGGGCCAGCCCTCTTGCTGTTGCTGACGCCGTTCTTGCTGCACCAGCTGGGCGCAGCAGGATTCGGCCTTTGGGCATTAGCAACAGCAGTCAGCGGCTTTGGCAGCCTCGCCTCGCTCGGGGTCGGCATGGCAACAACCAAATATGTCGCCGAAGACCTGGGAGCAGGCAATCAGTCGGCAGCGCTTTCAGTGACTCGAACCGCCACGACGCTCGCACTTGTGGGCGGTTTGTTTCTGATCGTGGTGCTTGGTCTGGCCGCCCCGCTGCTGGCCCGGCTCGCGTTTGGCAAGATGGGTCAGCCAGCGATAGTCAGCGCGGCTTTGACGCTGGGCGTCGTTCTGCTAGTAATCCAGGAAATCGACGGCGTCTTTGCTGGCGCACTGCGTGGCGCGCAACGCTTCGACGCCATCGGCAAAATCGAGATGACGATGCGGCCACTTTGGGCCATTGCAGTTGCCGCCACCGCGTGGCACACCCAGGACACGGTTTTTGCACTCGCTGCGAGTGCCTGCGTCAACCTGATCAAGGCGATGATCAAGGCGGCATGGGCTTCGCGCGTCCTGCATGGCTTTTGTGCAAGACCAGCATTCGACCGAGGCCAGTTCGATCGCATTTTTCAGTTTGGGAAATGGGCCTGGCTGAACGGCCTGGGAATCGTTTTCTTCTCGGTCGCCGACCGCATTCTGGTCGGCGCACTGCTGGGGGCTGCCGATCTGGCGCGCTATTCGATCTGTCTGCAGTTGACGCAGTTCGTGCACGTTGTCATCGCTGCAGCGCTGCAGCCGGTGATCCCGGTCGTAAGCGGTGCTCCAATCACCAGTGAGCGTTTGCAAAAACTCAAGCGACTGTCACTCATCGTCGGGTCGATCTGCTTGCTGCCACCCTTGATCGTCGCGCTGCTGTCACCGACGATCCTGACGGTATGGGTCAGCGCAGCCTTCGCGAGCGAGAACCATGGGCTGGTGCTCGGCCTGTTCGCTTCGGCAACCGTCCTTTCATTCGGGGTGCCGGTGCACCACATCCTGATCGGGCTCGGTGAAATTCGCCTCATCGGAATGATTGCGATCGTCGGTGGCCTCTTGAACCTGGCAACAGCCCTGGTATTCTCCAGCATCGGTGTCGGCGCCTTTGCGATCGGGCGCATGGTGTTTGCCGCTTTGACGACGCTTTATTTCGCCCGATTGTGGCAATTTGCAAAGGCCCGATTGCGCAGCGATGCTGAAGCGATCCCGGCAACCGCCCATCGCGCCCAGGCCTGATCGAATTCCCTAGTCAACTCCACTGGTCCATGTCACCAAGCATCAAGTCTCTTGGCAAGAATCTGCTGCGTCGTTTCGGTGTCGAAGCCCATGGCTACATCCCTGGCTCATCCCGTGAAGCGCAGCTCGCAGCGGCGCTGAAGCATTTCGACATCGGCTTTGTCGTTGATGTGGGAGCCAACGAAGGGCAGTTCGGTCTCGAGCTGATCGGCAGCGGTTTCACCGGGCCGATCCTGTCGGTCGAACCCCTGCCGCTCGCCCACGCCAAGCTGAAACAACAGGCTGAGCAGCACACCCAGTGGGAAGTGGCGGCGCCATGTGCGCTCGGGGCTACACCCGGCACCGTGGCGTTCAACGTCGCGGCCAATTCGGTCAGCAGCTCGGTGCTTTCGGTCACCGGCAACAGCGTGGACGCCGAGCCTGGCTCGCGCCACGTGGAAAAACTCAGCGTCGCGCAGTCCACTGTCGACCTGCTGATGTGCCACCACAGCTTGCCCGGGCACGGCGGCATGCTGAAGATCGACACGCAGGGCTACGAATGGGCGGTCCTCGACGGCGCCCGGGAATCGCTGGGCTGCTTCGATCTGGTGATGCTCGAGTTGAGTTTGACCGAACTCTATGTCGGCCAGCATCTGTGGCTTGACGTCATCCACCGGATGGACGGGTTGGGGTACGCGATGTGGTTGATCCAGCCCGAGTTCGTCGATCCGGCGAGCGGTCGGACCCTTCAGGTCAACGGCTTGTTTGCGCGTCAATCTGCCCCTCAAATGCCGAATCGAGGATGAACTCCTCTGCAGCGGCCAGCCGTCGATTCGACGATCGTGCGCCAACACACGAACCGCTGTTGTCGATCGTCTGCGCAGTCAGAAATGGCCAGGCGACGCTGGGCCAGTTGATCGACTCGTACGCCGCGCAGCAGACCGCGCAATCCGAACTGCTGGTCTTCGACGCCATGTCGACTGATGGAAGCTGGTCCATCGTGGAAGCCGCTCGAGGCACCGTCGCGGCGGCGCTGTCAGAAAGTGATCGCGGCATCTACGACGCCTGGAACAAGGCCTTGCCGTGGTGTCGTGGCCGGTATGTCGCGTACATCGGCTGCGACGACCGACTCGCGCCTGGCGCGTTGCAGGCCTTGTTGGCCGCCATTGCGGCGTGCCCGTCGGATGCCACGGATGCGCCACACGTCATCGCAGGCTTCAACGTGCTGACACGACAAGGTACGCCGGCCGAGCTGCTTGGCGAGCCGTTTCGACTCGCACGCCTGCCCAGGCGCCTGATGATGGCGCACGTCATGGCCGCCCACAACCGGCATTGGCTGGTCAGCGCGGGCGGATATGATTCGAGCTTTCGCTCGTCTGGCGACTACGAATTGCTGCTGCGGGAGCGCAACGGACTCAGGGTGCAGACCTTGCCGGCGGTTCTGGCGTTCATGGAAGATGGCGGCACCAGTCGGCAACGATGGACTCCACATCTGGAGAATTTTCGAGCCCGCCGCAAGGCAAGGCTCGGCACACCGCTCAGCATCTGGCTGTTCGTCCGGGCAATTGGATTCACCGCGCTCAGAATGTTGCGGCTGAAATGAGAACGACGTGATACGCGCCTACATCCTGGTGCTGTTCTACATCGCCGACGAAGTCACGTCGCTGCTGACGCCAGTGGCCAGTGGCCTGTTCGCGCTGTTCATCATCGCGTTCTGCCTGATGCATCCGGGTACGCGACGCGCGGCGCCGCCCAGTCGAACCATTGCAATTACGTTTACGGCACTGCTCGGCCTCGGCACCGTCGGGGCGGTGCTGTCGGGCACCGCCCTGTCACCGTTGTTCGTGATGACCGTGGCGCTGCTGTTTGCGCTCTGGTGGACCGGTGCGCGCCTGCCGCCGATGACACGGTTGATCACACCCGCAGCAGCGTTGTTCGGTGTCTTGCTTGCGACATGCTTCGTCGTCATGGCCGTGCTCGGCTTCGACCTCTTCTCGGCCCTGCGCGGTGTTGAAGCCAATCGGCCGGCGGGCCTGTTTCTGGAGCCCAGCCACCTGGCGCTGTACGTGATGCCGCTGTGGCTGATTGCTTACTCCAAACAGTCGCTCCGGCCGATCCTGTATGTCTGCCTGCTGTTCCTCGTCGCGACACAGTTCACATTCTCGATGTTTGCCGTGGTATCGGCTTTCATCGGGCTGAAGGTGATCTTTGAATCCAAGTCGATGCGTCACACGCTGGCAACGCTGCTCAAGTCCATGGCGGTGGTGGCCGCGGCGCTTTTCCTCGTCTACAGCGTTCCCGATCTGCTCGTCATCAACGACATCGAGCTCCCGACCTACATCAACAACCGGATCTTCGGATTCGTCGCCCGCGAAGGCGACGAGAACTTCAGCCTGTCGCCGCTGGTCATCGTTCAGGGTGTCGAACTGGCCGGGTTGTCGATCGACGCCAGCAAGGGCCTTGGGGTTGGCCTGGGGAACATGGGAATCAACGAAGCCATTTATTCGCAGAGCCCGACGCGCGACATCCTGGTACGCGTCACTGCCGAGTTCGAGAGCCTGAATCTTCGCGATGGCGGCATTCTGATGAACAAGCTGGTGGGCGAGATCGGCATATTCGTACTTTTCTTCGCCTGGTTGCTGGCTCGAGCAGCCCTTCGAATCCGAAGCCTGCCGCGGTCTCGCGCCAGGCATCTTCACATTGTGTTTGCCGCCTTGACCGTCACCTTGCTGTTGGTAAGGGCGATTCCCTACTTTGCCGCACCCACCTGTCTGGCGATTCTTTCGCTGGCATCGCTGCTGCACGGCGGGCTTAAGCGTCGCAAGCGGCGGCGCCGCGCGCTTCGGCCTTCGATGCAATTGGTACAGCCAGGCTGATGAGCGAAACACCTGACACCGCCCGTTCGCGCTACGGAATTCTGCAATCAATCTGGCTTGTCGGATGCCTCCTGTTGACGCGTCTGTTCTTTCGTCCCAGTCGCTTGATCCGGTTTCCGATTTTCTTGCGCGGCAAATCGAATATCAGCTTCGGGCGGCGATTCGTTTCTGGCTACATGGCGCGCCTCGACGCGCTCGGAGGCCCGGGATGCATCGAGTTCGGCGACGACGTACAGATCAACGACTACGTTCATATCGGCGCCATCGAAAAGGTTCGAATCGGCAATCACGTGTTGATTGCCAGCCGCGTGTTCATCAGCGACCATGACCATGGCTTGTACGGTGCCGATCCCGACTCCGCGAGTTCGCCGCTGCAGCCACCGGTGCAGCGCATCGTCACAGGTCGGCCTGTCGACATCGGCGACCGCGTCTGGATCGGCGAAAATGTCTCGGTCCTTTCCGGGGTGACGATCGGCAGCGGATCGATTATCGGCGCCGGTGCCGTGGTCCGAACCGACATCCCGGCCAATTGCATTGCAGTCGGCGTCCCGGCGCGGGTCGTGCGCAGCTTTGATTTCGAGAAGAAGATTTGGATACCTGTCGCCGGCCCTGTCTAGTCATTTCGGCCGTTAATTTCACGGAAGGCGGACCCTTGACGATCCTGCGCGAGGTTGTCAGTGTCGCTGCTCGTGATTTTGCAAACTGGCAGATCCATGTCGTCGTGCATCGACATGGCCTTCTGAACGTTGCCGGCGTCGACGAGATCGTCTACCCACAGGCGAAGCGCTCATGGTTGCGGCGCATGTGGTGCGAGTGGGTCGACCTCGACCGCATCTCGCGCCGATTGCAGCCCGATGTGTGGTTATCGATGCACGACATGACGCCGCGGGTTCGCGCGCGTCGGCGCTACGTTTATTGTCACAATCCGGCGCCTTTCTCGAAGCTGCCGCTGCGCACCCGACTGCTCGACCGCAGCTTTTTCCTGTTCAGTCTGTTCTACGGAGGCCTGTACAGACTGAACATTCGCAGCAACACCGCCGTCATCGTGCAGCAGCAATGGCTGCGCGAGGAATTCATGCGGCGTTTCGGCGTCGATCGGGTGATCGTTGCGCATCCCACGGTGAGCGTCGATGACGAACCCCTGGCGTCAGTTGCGAATCGCGTTCAGAGCAGCGGCCCGCCTCAATGCTTTGCCTTCCCCTGCTTTCCGAGGGTCTTCAAGAACATCGAGCTGCTGGGCCATTGCGCAGAGATTCTCGATCGCGACTCGCGTTGGACGGGCCGCATCCTGGTCACGATTGATGGTTCCGAGTCGCGCTACGCGCGATCGCTGGTCGATCGCTTCGGCCACTTGCGCAGCCTCGAATTCGTCGGATTGCAAGCTGCCGCGGACATGGCCGATTTCTATGCCCGTTGCGACGCCTTGCTGTTTCCCTCTTTGCTCGAAACCTGGGGATTGCCGCTGACCGAAGCGCGGCAACGCGGCATTCCGATCGTGGCCGCCGATCTCCCGTATGCACACGAAACCATCGGCGATTGCGACGCCGCTGCCTATTTCGATCCGCATGATCCGGCGGCCCTGGCCGAATTGCTGCTCGGCTTGTCAGAAGCACGGATCGGCTTTGCCGCCACGCGGCGCGACCCTCCTGCCGAGCCGTTCGCCAAGGGTTGGTCGGAACTTTTGAAGATCCTGCTTGTAGACGACGAGTCCGCAACCGCGCAGCGTAGTTCTGCCGCATGCCAGATTTCGCCGAGTCTGCCATCGCGATGACACCGCCGCCGCGCATCGCCATCCTGCTGGCCACCTTCAACGGGCGCACCTGGATCGAGGAACAAATCACCTCGATCATCGCGCAGCGCCATGTCGACTGGACCTTGCTGATCGCCGACGACGGCTCGACCGATGGGACACTCGAATACCTGCAAACGCTGGCGGCCCAGCGCGACGACGTTGTCCTGCTGCCTCCAGCGCCGCCGAGCGGATCGTCTGCCGCCAATTTCTCGCGCCTGCTTCGAAACGTCGACCTCAGCCGGTTCGACTACTTCGCCTTGGCCGATCAGGACGACATCTGGCTGCCCGACAAGCTGGCGCGTGCCTGCATGCTGATGCGCCGTAAGCTGGTAGAAGGATATTCGGCAAGCGTGGAGGCACTGTTTTCGGACGGACGGCGCTCCATGGTGGCGAAGGCCTCGCCGCAGCACCGGCACGATCACTATTTCGAGAGCCCGGGGCCGGGCTGTTCATTCGTGATGAGCCGGCGCTTGATGGAACAACTGGTTCCTGTCCTCGACGCAGTGGCGTCGAGCAGCGAGCGGCTGTTTGCATATCACGACTGGTTCATCTACGCCTTCGCGCGGCGCGCCGGGTTCCGCTGGCACATCGATCCAACGCCGATGATGCTGTATCGGCAACACGACCACAACGTGCTGGGCGCGAACATCGGGCTGCTTCCACGCTTGCGCAGGATGAAGCGCATCCGGTCCGGCTGGTATTTCAACGAGGTTCGATGGCAATACCAGACGCTCGAGACACTCGATGCGCTGATGCCGGCGGGCAAGACCACACTCGAACCTCGCCTGATGAACATTGCAGGGCTGACCGCCCGGCTGCGCTTTTGCCTGAAGGTGGTGCCGCAAGCGCGGCGCCGACTGCGCGACCGCATGTGGTTATGGGTCGGCGTGTTCAGCGGCGTGATGCGTTGAGGGCCCATATGACCGACGCCTCGATGGATAATCGCCGCGCCGACTTCAGCAACTACTATGAAGCTGCCCGCAACACGCTGCTCGACCTGCTGAACGACGGACCGGCACCGCAGCGCGTGTTGGAGGTCGGATGTGGCGGTGGTGCCAATCTGGCGGAGCTGAAGCGACGCTTTGCCGACCTTCACACCACGGGTGTGGAGCTTCACCCGCTCGCTGCAGATGCCGCCCGCCAAGCGGGCAGAGCCGACGTGATCATTCTCGGCGACGTGCTCGATACCGACGCAGTGAGCTTCGCACCGGCGTCGTTCGATCTGATCGTGCTGAGCCATGTGCTCGAGCATTTTGCGCACCCCGAGCAGGTGCTGGCGCGCTGCAAGTCCTGGCTGAAACCCGATGGAAAAATGCTCATTGCGCTGCCGAACATGCGCCATTTCAGCGTCCTCACGCAACTGCTGTTCGATGGGGATTTTCGCTACGGCGACGATGGCATTCTCGATCGCACGCACCTGCGCTTCTACACCCGTGCCAGCGCCGAGCGGATGCTCAATGCCGAAGGGCTGACCATCGTCAAGCGGCGCGCCGATGTGGCGGGTCGCAAGGCACGTCTGCTCGATGCGCTGAGCATGGGACTGGCGCGTGAATTCACCGCCTTTGCGTACAACTTTCTGGCGGTTCGCTCGTGACTGGAGTCGCCCTTCCCGCGATGTCGGCTCCCGCAGTTCCGACAAACGATGGCGACAACTGGTCGCTTCGGCCACTTCACGTGGGCAAGATGGTGCCGCCGCCTTTCGCCGGCATCGAGAGCCACGTCGACACGCTGTTGAGGTCGTTGCAGCCCACCGTTGACTCGACGCTGGTGGCCAGCGAACTGGCAACGCCGAGCCCGGTCAGCCGCGACCCCACCCCCTACCGCCTGCTGCCTTGCCGGTCACACGGCACGATTGCGTCGGTGGCGCTGAGCCCAAGTCTGCGCGGCGTCGTCAAGGACGAATTCGAAAGCGGCCGGTGCAACCTGTTGCATGTCCATGCACCCAATCCGTGGGGCGACCTGGCCGCGCTCGACTCGCACCACGACACGCCGGTTGTCATGACATGGCACAGCGATGTGGTTCGCAAACCCGCGTTGTTCGCGATGTACGAAGGCATTCAGCAGCGGGCTTTGCAACGCGTCGACCGCATCGTCATCTTTACGCCGAAACACTATGAAAGCTCGGCCCAGTTGCATGCGGCCGACATCGCGCACAAGCTGGTCGAGATCTCGATCGGCATCGACTTCGAACGCCTCGATTCCACGCCAACCAGATCCGACGTGATGGCGTCGATCGACGAATGGGCACGTGGCCGGCCGATCGCCTTGACGGTTGGTCGGCATGTTCGCTACAAGGGATATCAGCATCTGATTCGCGCGATGTCGAAACTGCGCAGTGAGACGGTACTGTTGATGATCGGCACCGGCCCGCTCGGTGGCGTGTTGAGGAGCGAGGTCGAGGCACTCGGCATGAGCGATAGCATCCGCTTTCTGGGTGAGGTCGATCTGCCGACGCTTGTCACGTCGCTGCGCCGCTGCGACATGTTCTGCCTGCCATCGATCGAACGCTCGGAGTCGTTCGGCATCGCCAGCGCCGAGGCCATGGCGTTCGGCAAACCGACAATCGTCTGTGAGCTTCAGAACGGCGTGAACTACCTGAACCAGCGTGACGTAACGAGCTTGGTGACGCCGCCGCGCGATGAAGCCGCCCTGGCCGACGCGATCGACCAACTGGCGTACGATTCCGGCCTCCGCGAGCGAATGGGTTGCGCCGCCAGCCCATGGGTCAGAACCACGTTCGCGGTCGAGCAGATGCGCGACGATACCCTGGCGCTTTATCGCTCATTGTTCTGATCTCATGGGCCCATCCGTGAAAAACAAACCTCTGTCCGTTGCGTCGGCCCGCCGATCTTTCTCGGCAATTCTGCTGTCAGCGATGACCATCAGCCCGATTGCCTGCGGCGGCGGCGGTGGTTCGAGCGCTCCGGCTCCGGCTCCGGCTCCAGCACCGCCTGCAACGACATCGCAAGCCTGTGTGGCCAAACGCGGCGTCCCGGGCTACGACATCGTGCTGCTGATCGGCCAATCCAACATGTCGGGTTACGGCGCCTATTTCGTGGCCGGCTTCGACAAGCCCGACCCGCGCATCAAGCAGTGGACTCGCACTGGAATCATCGCCGAAGCAACCGAACCACTCGATCATCCGCAGTTCCCGTTCAATGTCGACCGCATCGGCCCCGGACTGGCCTTCGGACGCGCCTACATCACCGACCTGCCGACCAATCGTGGCGTGCTGCTCGTCCCGGGAGCCTGGGGCGGCACCGGGTTCACGACCCGATCATGGAACCCGGGCGACTCGCTGTACGAACAAGCCGTCCAAAAAACCAAGGCCGCGCTGGATATCGACCCGGCCGGCAACTGCATGGCGGGCATCTTGTGGAGCCAGGGCGAGGTCGATGCGATCAATGGGATGTCGGAGACCAACTATCGCAATGCCTTGCAGACGATGATCCGCTCGATGCGTTCGCGCCTGGCCAGCAGCGGCAGCGGCGACGCCATCCCGTTCGTCCTGGGGCAATTCTCAGCCGACTGGACTGGGCCAGTCCCAACTCCAGCACAGCAAGCCATCCTCACCGTCATCAACACAACGCCGTCTGCCGTCCCCACCACAGCCATTGCATCGACAGCCGGACTCACCAGCAATCAGTCGCAGGGCCTGGACGCGGCGATCAACCTGGACGCCGCTTCACAACGCATCTACGGTGTCCGCTTCCGCGAAGCACTCAAGGTGGCAGTGGCCAATGGGCCGAAATAAGCCGCTTGCTCGTCGATGACGGCTGACCTTCTTTCGCTGGCCTTCTACCTGCCGCAGTTTCATCCGATCGAAGAGAACGACGGCTGGTGGGGCAAGGGCTTCACCGAATGGACACACATGGAGCGCGCGGCGTCCTGGTATCCGGGCCATGTCGTACGCCAGCCGGTGGAACCGCTTGGCCGTTACAACCTGCTGGATGGCGCAACCATCGAAGCGCAGCAAGTGCTGGCCAATGCGTATGGCATCGACAGCTTTCTGATCTGGAATTATTGGCTCGGCGGCGGGCGGCAGTTGCTCGAGCAGCCCGTCGAGTTGATGAGAAGCGAGCACCTGCGGGTCAGCTACGCATTGGCCTGGGCCAACCACGACTGGGTCGACAAGCAGCGACGCCGCACGCTCGCGGAGCAGCGTTACCTGGGCGAGCGAGACTACGCTGATTACTTCCATCATTGCTTGCCTCATTTCCGCTCCGAGCAATATGTGAGGGTCGACGGCAAGCCGTTCTTTTTCATCTACCGTCCCGAACATGTTCCCGATCTGCGGCTGTTCCTGAACACCTGGCGCAAGCTTGCACAGCAACACGGGCTGCCCGGCCTCCACATCGTCGGTGACATGCTGAAGCAGCGGTCAGCACCGCCTGTCGGCCTCGATGGGTACAGCTGTGGCGCGGGGTTCTGGGACCGGGGAAAGTTGCAGAGCTTGGATTTCGTCAAGCACAAGCTCAGCCGCTCCTTAGGCCTGCCAGTCAAGCCGCCGAGATTCGAATACGCCCGGTTGGTGGCCCACGCCATTCCTTCCGACGCCGACGAGCGCTTTGTGCCAACGGTGTTCACCGGCTGGGATACGACGCCCAGGCATGGCTGCAACGGTGTCATCGTCGACGGCCTGACGCCGCAGACATTCCGGCACCACCTCGAGCGCACGCAGGCGCAGGTGCTGCAGCAGGCCGGCTCAACCCGGGTCGTGCTCGTGAAGTCCTGGAACGAATGGGCCGAAGGCAACCTGCTCGAACCGGACAGTGTCTTCGGCGATGCCTTGCTGAGCGAGTACCGTCGCTTCGCCGATTCGACCCGGCAGGCGCTGGCTCGCGAAAACTGAGCGGCGGTTGCGGGCAAGGCATATGACTGTCCACTACGCCACCTACAGCAAAGCCTTGCGCTCGGCGCTGTGGGCAATCGATCACTGGCTAAGCTGGCGCGGCGCGGCGAATCCTGCGGCTGCCGCCGTGCCCGCGTCGCCCGCGCGAATCCTGCTTTGCAACCAGGCGCACCTGGGCGACGCCGTCTTGGCGACCGCCGTCATTCCGGCGTTGCGCGCCGCCTATCCTCAGGCGGAATTCGGTTTTTTGGTCCATCCGGGTTCGCGGCCGGTGGTGGCAGCTCATCCTCAAATCAAATGGGTTCATGCGGTCGAGCACTGGCATCTGGCCCGAGGCAATGCATCGGT